>CAMOKN010000146.1 GCA_946617595.1 uncultured Clostridia bacterium | reverse complement strand
CCGAGAATGCCGAAGGTCATTGACCGGCAGAACGCGCCGTGCTTTTTGTCAGTCTCGGTTATAGCGTCTTCCGAACGCTCGAAATACAGTTCTATTATTTCGGAGTCCTTCATCTTATCCCTCCCGTTTTTGGCTCTCTGATATATATGACAGGAAACAGGTGCCAAACGTCACACATTTTCAGAAATATTATAGCGCAGAACGTCACGAAATGCAAGAAAAGCATCACCGGTATATTCCGAAGATGCTTTTTCTGCAGGCTTGACCCTCCGATCATGTATTCATAAACCGTAAACCCGGTATGGCAGGCATTTCAGAAGAATTATCTCATAGACGCGTTTGACATAGCTTCGGTACAGATCGGCAACTGCACCATAAAGCCTGACGATTCGATGATAATTGAATGAGTGTAGCGCTTACAGGCTTTCGGGCTTTTGCGCCTGTTATTTATGCGATGTTTTATACAAACGTACAGCCGCCTTTTTGTAAGAAGCTACAAATTGTTTCTCTTTCCGGTATATTCTGTCACAAATTGACGCTGATTTCCGTTTATATATATGAGCGGGACAAAACCCACTTGAATAACAAAAGGGAACCTCTAAAAAACCAATTTGAGAGAAAAAGAGCTATCCACTTTATGCCGCTTTGTATGCGCGCGTCCTGCGCGCTTTTGGCGGCAATACCACGGCTTCCTGCCGTGACCGTCTACTGCGTCAAACCTCCTAACCGGGCGCCAGCCCGGCTTCGTCGGCTTTCCTTGTATTCGACGCGGCTATCTCATTTTCTCTGTTCAAAGCGTTTTTTAGAGGTACCCTTATGATATAGAAGCGATATTTCTCCGCATTATCGAGATGTATGTCTCACCTGCGGCGAGATCGCTGTCCGAAAGGGTATGGCATGAATGCATAAGGCGTGTCTGCGCTCCGACAGCTTCGGCAATTGCCGAGGCAACTTTTTCGGTAGAAAATTCAATATAGTAGATCACATCGACGCTGTATTCCTTCGCTTTCTCTATAAGGGCAGTCATCCTGGCGGCACTCGGTTCCATATCTGTTGAGCAGCCCGGAAATGCCGCATAATACTCTATCCCATAATCCCGTGCAAGATACGCGAACGGAAATCTGTCTCCGAAGATCAGCGGTTTTCCGAGCTTTCCGGCAGCCGCCGCAAAGTCATCAGACAGTGCTGACAATTCTCTTTTATATGATTCAAGACCGCTTCGGTATTTTTCGGCGTTCTCAGGATCCGCTCCGCAAAGCGCATCGGTGATACCATCTGATATTTTCATTGCGTTGAGCGGCGAAGTCCATACGTGTTCGTCATATTCTATCTCATCGCCGTGATGCTCATGTCCGTGATCTTCATCATCTTCTTCCATATCTTCATCATCTTCTTCGAGAAGATCGACAAAATCGGTCATTCGCAGGATCTTTACGTTTCCGTCAAGGCTGTCGGTTATGGTATCTACCCATGCGTCACTCTCACCGCCGGTGCATATAAACAGATCGGCATCATTTATTTTGATTATATCCTTTGCGGTCGGCTCAAACGAGTGAGCGTCCTGTCCGCCTTTCAGAAGCATTTCCGGGATCACCTCACCGCCGGTTATCTGTCTAACAAAATCGTATGGCGGAAAATTCACAGTTATTACTTTTATACGGCTGTCCTGAACTGCGGGAGCCGAATTATTCCCACAGGACGAAGCGGTCAGTACGAGCGCCGCTGCAAGAAACAGCGATGTTACAACTTTTAATTTTCTCATATTGTCTCCTTTTGGTATTGCATAAAGGGTACCTCCAAAAACCGCTTTGAACAGAGAAAATGAGTATAATTCTTATGCCGCTTTCAAAAGCGCATCCTTGCGCTCTTTTGGCGGCATAGCCTTTAGAAATACCCTGAATATAATACCACAAATCATAAAATAAATCAAGCCCCCATAAAGTGCTTATTGCTCAAAACAAATTACTGCTCACACTATTGACACTATTTTGCAAAAATGTTATAATAAGGCAAAATCAGGCAGTTTGAACGGCGTGGGAATTACCCTCGCCTGAGCGGAAAAGGAGGATATATGAGCGTTAATCTGAAAAAAGGTCAGAAAATAGATCTTACTAAAGGCAACACCGGCCTGAAGCATATAATGGTCGGACTCGGCTGGGACGAAGCAAAAAAGAAGGGACTGCTCGGCGGTCTTTTCGGAAAAAAAGCGGATTTTGACTGCGACGCTTCGGCAATATTGTGCGGAGAAGACGGAAAGCTGAAAAATATCGTTTATTACGGCAATCTCAGGCTCCCGGACAACTCCGTCATACACATGGGTGATAATCTCACCGGCGAAGGCGACGGCGATGACGAACAGATAATAGTCGATATCGAAAAACTCGATCCGCATATCACAAAGATCGTTTTCGGTGTGAATATTTTTGAAGCCGCAAAACGTAAACAGCATTTCGGAATGATAGAAAATGCTTATATACGCCTTGTTGACATCGACAAGAACAGCGAACTGTGCCGGTTCGATCTTACAGAGGATTATACCGGTATGGAAGGAATGCTTGTAGGCGAGATCTACAAAAAAGACAGAGAGTGGAAATTCGGCGCGATCGGTCAGGCTGTGAAGAACGCAAGCTATTACAGCGACCTTTCGGATATGTACAGATAAGGGAGGGACCTCAATGCTCGGAGTCTGCCTGCTATTTGTCGGTATAGTGCTGATAAACAACGGTTTCTGCACACTGTGCAGGGTACCGCCTAAGTCTGCGGCAATAATGAATATCTTCGCAGGCGGGATATCGCTTGTAATAAACATTATCAGCATGATTCAGGGCAATTTCTACTCTGCGGGAACAGGGCTGCTGTTCTGCTTTACATATCTTTGGGTCGCAATAAACAACATTTTCTCGCTTGACGGAAGACCGTTTGCACTGTTCAGCGTGTTTGTGGCTGTGAATGCCGCAGTGTTCGGATTCGTAGAGGGCATTTCCGGCAGCGAAGCTCTCGGGATAATGCCGGATATACGCTGGGCAGTGATATGGTGGCTTTGGGCAATACTCTGGGGCAGCTCTATCTTCACACTTTTAAAAAAAGATACCGGAAAGTTTGTCCCGGTATTGCAGATATTTGAGGGATTTGTCACAGCATGGATACCGGCAGTTATGATGCTGCTCAAAGTATGGTGAGAATGATCTTTTTCAAACATAACCCATCTCCTTAACCACAGGCAATACAACCCTTCTGAAAGCGCTGCATCTGTCGGACTATCCTTCATAAATTCCTCTAAAACAATGCGCTCCATTACGATAAATATATGGGTCACGAAATTTTGCGTGAACAAATTGTAATCAAAACGCTGAAACGGGGGACAAACTTTAGTTAACATATTAAAATTAAAACCGCTTAGACACAATGCCTGAGCGGTTTTCCTATGGTGGACCCGGGGAGGATCGAACTCCTGACCTCCGCGTTGCGAACGCGGCGCTCTCCCAGCTGAGCTACGAGCCCATATTATCAACGGAATTATTATATCATAAACTTACTGATTTTGCAATACCTGCCTGAAAAATTTTTGCAAAAGACTTCCGCAGGATTGCTCCCACGGAAGTCCCCAAAATCAATAAGTCAGCACAATATCCTTGCCGTTAAGGAAATTGTCGATATTGCTGAAAAGCTGAGTAATATACATCTGGCGGGTCTTGAAAAGATTCTCTCCGTTAATGCTGACTATAACCTTCCTGTCGCTGTTAGAACTATAGAATCTGACCACGTCTTTGCCTTCGACACCATTTTCATTCTTAATGTAATCGTATGTTATCTCGGCAAGCAGTTCACCTTTGTCATCATCAAAATAGAGTTCCTCACCCGCAGCGGAGATGAAATACTGGTAAAGATTTTTTACAGACTTTTCGTCGGTGACCTTCTCACCGCTGATATAGAAACTATGGATATCATCTTCATCTTCGTTTTGAGCTTTTATCGTCTCGACATCTATTCTGAGATTTCTTCCCTCGCTGTCACTGTAGCTAATATTATTAAGGGAATAGATATATGGCATGAGGAATGATCTTGAAATAAGCTTTTCCGGATCTATCGTCAATGCTGTGATGCTTCCCGGACTGAACCTGTACAGCACACCCGGAACTTCACTTGACATTCCGTAATACCCGGTAACAACCTGTCTTTCGCTGCCGTCATCGCCGACTACCGTTTCTGTCAGAGCAGAACCTATTTTCAGCGAAAAAGTCCTGAGATTTGTTTCTACGGTAATAATTGCATCAGGCTCATTCAGTCCGGCGATCTCATAGTCAGTCCCTTCCATTCCGACCCATTCGCAGCCCCCCGCGCTGAGTCCGAACATTTCATTGAGAAAAGTAGGTACATCAGTAAGATCCGCATAAGTGCTGTAAGGACTTACAAGCCTGTATGAAAACACCTGTACATCGTCCTCATCTTCGGAGAGTATTTCCTCTATGATAATGGGCTTCTCAAGGTCAGAACGCTCAACAGTTATTCTGCGTATTTCTTCGGCTGACTGGTCGAGGTCCGGAGTGACTTTAAGATCTACAAAGCTGTAAACATTCCCGAGGTATCTGTCTGTACGGCTTTTGTATGCTGTATAGACCTTTTTGCCGTCTGATGTCACATATACCGCGGTGGTACTGTTGGGGACATCATTTCCGATACTGAATGTAAACTCCGTGCCGTCGGTAAATTTTGCCTTCACGACCGCTTTCGGGGAATCCAGACCGTATTTCGCAAGCTCAGAACTGTCTGAAACTTCCTCAGCATATTCCTTAGCTTCAAAATTAACAGCATTATCGACAGCGGCAGACAGCGAGCTGCTGTTGAGCGGCGCAGATGAAATATCGTCTATAGTCCATAGTATGCTGCCGTCCGTGCCTGTACCTCCGCTTCTTTCAATGATGTACATTCCGCCGGAATTAGTGATCTCAATGCTTTCGGTATCAGTCTCCTCCCGCGCGGAAAGAACCAGCTCCTCTGTTTTTCCGGCAGTCTCCTGAACCGCAGAGTTATCCGTGCTTGCGGTACTTTCTCCGCCATTATCCTTTGGCGCAGTAAGCAGCAGCACCGCAGTGACCCCGCCGAGTACCGCAAGACCTATCGCGGAAAAAATCAATATCTGTTTGTTTTTGCTCATAACCTATCTCCAGTATATACGTGCAATATCTCACACAGTATCTTCCGTTTTATTACAGCCTGCGGCGTCTTGCCCAAACGATAATTCCTACAACTATAATTATTATCGGAATAAATACCGCAAATATCAGACCGATCGCTGTCTGCTGCGATGATTCAAGCTGATATGTCTCTGCCTTGAACGACTTGGAAACGACCTTTATGCTGCCGCTTTCATTGTCCGAATTTGCATCAAACAGAGCAAGCGCAACTTCACCGTTGCTGTAGTTTGAAGCAGATGTGAAGTTCTGAATGAACATAAGATCACTGCCCACCGCAATTACCTTGCTGTAAACCGGCGAGTTGTTCTCGAACTGCACCTTTGAAGCTTCAACTATAACGTCATATCCTCTGTAATCATCAGCCGATACGCTGAAGTTTTCATCGGCATCGAACGGATAAAGCACACACTGCGTTCCCGTAGCCGAAGCTATGACCTTGTTTGCGAAGTTTGATTCCTCGTCCCAGAGCTTTATTACCGGACGGACAAAATATCCCATGAATCTCGATGATGAGGACAGCTTCATATTGCTGTAATAATCAGTATCTTCATTCAGTTCGAGCGCGTGCATTACCGGCATCGGATAGCCTGTATTGTATGCATAATCCGGATCCATCTGCATTATATAGCCATTGCCGATCTCAAGTCCCCATTCTTTGAGGAATTCATCGAGATTCGGCGTCTCGACCGCATCGGCAGATGCGACATAGACGAGGTTTTTGCCGTATTTACCGTTATTTGACAGCCACTCATCGACCTTGGTGACAGACTCGTTGCTGTAATCCTTTGAAGGTGCAAAAATAACGAGAATATCCGTTTCTTCAGGAACAGCGGCTACCTGCTCAATATCTGTACTCTTTATCTCATACGCATTGTCTGTGAGGATCTTCTGCAATGCCGAGCTGTCGTTCTCGCCGTAGCCCGTGAGGAAAGTTACGACAGTCGGATTCTCCTTTGAGACCGTCATCATTGCGGAAACGAGCTGTTCCTCCGCATTGCTGGAATAATCAACTACCGTATAGCCGCCGTATGTCACATACATATTTGCCTCGGAATACGAATAGGTATTTCCGTCACTGAGCGTAAAGCGCAGGAAATCGTTGATCGACAGTATGCGGTATCTCTGTGTACCTGCACTCTTTATTATCATCTGATAATTCTGAAGTGTCTCCACATAGTCTTTCGAGAAATCGGGGTCGGTGAGCAGGTTCACATATTTTACCTTTATATGACTGTTCATCGACTGCATCTTTTCGAGGAACTCAACTATCTGCTCATAGAGTTTTTCTCCCGAACTTCTGAGAGTCTCCTCTTCCGCGGTGACATATATCTCGATGTCGTCACCGAGTCCTCTTATATAATCCTCAGTCTCCGGACTGAGGGTATATATCTGATTCGTGGTGAGATCGACCTCTACCTTGAAACGGTCAAGTACGAGATTAAGGATCACATTCACCATAACTATAGCCGCGATGAAAATTATCGTAAACACTATAGAAAGCGTTCCGTGTCTGAATTTCTTGTTTCTGAACGGATTATGCGAACGCTTGTCCTTTTCCGGCTTTATCTCCGGCTGTATCTTTGCGGTAATTTCAGATCCGGTTTCTTTTCCCGTCTCTGTCTTTACTGCATCATCGGTTGAAGCCGTGCTCTCATCTGTTTCCTGCACGGTATCTTCATTCTTTATTTCTTCATTTTCAGCCATTTGCAAATTATCTCCTTGCTTGCTGTTATGTTAATAATACTATACCTGCAATTTAATTGCGAAGCCATCTCTCACGCCCAGCGTCTGCGTTCGAGGATTCTTACGGTGATAAACAGGAATACCACGGTAACGCTTATGAAGAACACAATGCTGCTGATGCTGAAAATACCGGTAGTAAATCCGTGATATCTGTCGAAGATCGAGATGCTTGAAATCACATCGGATATAAACTTTACCGGAATTACAGACGCGATCACATTTATAAGTGCAAGTGCGACATTCAGCGCTATTGAGCCGACAGCCGCGACCATCTGGCTCTCGGTCAGAGAGGATACGAACAGTCCAGCTGATACGAACACTGCTCCGATAAGGGCGAGGGCAACGAAATTGCCGAATATGACCGCCCAGTTCACTTCCGCGCAGAAGCTCAGGACTATGCCGTAAGTCAGCATTACCACATCACCGAGCATGAACACGATATACGCGGAGAGGAATTTTCCGGTTACCAGCCGCATAAGCCCGACAGGAGCCGTCAGCAGCAGCTGATCTGTGCGCTGTTTGTTCTCATCAGCCATAAGACGCATCGTAAGCACGGGAACAAATATCATATAAACATAGAACATTCCGAGGAACACATAAGTCACATCTGTATTACCTACACTGAGTGTAAAGAACCAGAAGAAAAATCCCGAAAACAAGAATGTCACCGCAATGAACACATAGCCTATCGGGGATTTGAAATACGCGGAAAGCTCACGCTTCATTATTGCGATCATTGATTATCCCCTCCTTTTTCAAGCATATCGTATTGTGATTCGAGCTTTTCGGCACCGCCGTACTCATCGCCGGTGGTAAGTTTCAGGAATACCTCTTCAAGCGAAAGCTCGTTTGATCTCATCATAAGTATGGGATAATTCCTTGCTGCAAGCTTCCTGAAAAGATCACGGCGCACATCTGCGCCTTCTTTTGCCTCAACATGGTATTCCCACACACGTTCATCTACCTGACGTCCGACGAATACCCGTTCAACGTCCGTCACAGACGAGAGCAGCTTCTTTATCTCCTCGCTGCTGCCCTCAATGTGCAGCACGAGCTTGTGATCGGCGGAAAGGTTGCGTGCAAGGGTATCGGCGTTGTCGTTCGCAACAATCCGCCCCTTATTTATGACAACTATCCTGTCGCACACCGCCTGTATCTCAGGCAGGATATGCGAGGAAAGGATAACGGTATGATTTTTTCCGAGACGCTTTATAAGCGTGCGTATCTCTATTATCTGCTTCGGGTCAAGACCTACGGTCGGCTCATCAAGTATCAGGACTTTTGGGTTTCCGACCAGTGCCTGCGCAAATCCTACTCTCTGCTTATAGCCCTTTGAAAGGTTCTTTATAAGTCTTTTTCTTACATCGCCGAGCTTTACTATCTCGCATATCTCATTAAGGTGGGATTTCTTCGGCATTCTGCATTTTTTCAGGCTATAGACAAAATCAAGATATTCATCTACAGTCATGTCATAATAAAGCGGAGGCTGTTCAGGCAGATATCCGATGAAGCTTTTTGCCTTTATCGGATCTTCAAGGATATCCACTCCGTTTATGAATGCCTGTCCCTCAGTAGATGAGATGTAACCGGTCAGTATGTTCATCGTGGTGGATTTTCCGGCTCCGTTCGGACCCAGAAATCCCAGCACCTGCCCGTCCTCAGCCGTAAACGATATGTTGTTCACTGCTTTCTTGGAACCATAGCTCTTCGTCAGATTTCTGACTTCTATCATTTATTTAAGACCTCACTTTCAGTCACTGTGTTTGAGATTTTCCGCTGCGCTTGAGATCAGTCGCTGCGCTTGAGATTGGGGCTCGTCTGTCGGTCATCCCCTTCTGTCACCTCCGGCGACATCTCCCCCAGTGGGGGAGACACCACAAACCCCGCTGCTTTTCGGCGCGAAAAGCAGCAAAAGCGACTCACTTCACGGTCATGCCGATCAGCCTCTGCGTGTTATGTTACTATATTAAAGTGAAATGTGTATGAAAACATTATGAAATGCGCTGAAAATAAGCCAGCGCAGTCTCAGAATCCGATAAAAGCTGATTTTTGAGTTCCTCCAGATCACCAAATTTCTTCTCCGGACGTATCTCCTTCATCAGCTCAACTTTCACTGTTTTTCCGTAAAGATCTCCGCTGTAGCCTATTATGTGCGTCTCCATTATCTCGGTCATGTCGGATTTCACCGTAGGTTTTACGCCTATATCCGTGATCGCCGGATATGTCTTTCCGACCACAGCCGCACGTCCCGCATACACCCCGTATTTCGGGCGCACCATATATTCGGGTATCACCTGATTGATCGTCGGAAATCCTATCGTCCTGCCGAGCTGCTTCCCGTGAAGCACCGGAAGCGTGTATGAAAAAGGGTGTCCCAGCAGTTTCACAGCTTCGGATATCTTACCGCCGCGGATAAGTTCACGTATATGTGTAGAACTTACCGGGTCACCGTCTATCTTATACGCCGGGATCAGTTCAAATCCGATGCCGCTTTCCTTACAGAGTTCTGCCAGCATTCCCGAGTCTCCGGCTCCGCCTTTCCCGAACCTGAAATCCTCACCGCAGGATATGTACGCCGCGTTCATTTCGCCGAGTATCATATCGCAGAAGAACTTCTCCGGCTCAATATCACGTACCTGCCCGAAATCGTATGCAAATACATACTTTACGCCGCACGCATGGAGCATTTCCTTCTTGTCATCGTATGTCATAAGGCACATATCCCTGCGCCCGCCGAATTTCGGAAGATCCGGCTCACCTCTGAACGTCAGCACCGATACCGGCAGACCGAGCCTCTCCCCTGCTTTGCAGGCTCCGTCAATAACAGCTCTGTGTCCGGTATGGAGTCCGTCAAAAAAACCGAGTGCTGCGGCTGTTTTTGTGTTACAGGTCATTACAGCATCACGCCCTTCAGTTCAGAAACATCTTTCAGGTGGCTGGCGGAGGACTCTTTTTCTGTGCTGTCAGCCGAGCTGTCTTTTTCCTTGTCCGCTTGCTGTTCGCCGCCGAAAAATCTCTGTATCACTTCAAGATCACCGTCCTGACCGATATCACCGATAGCAATGGTGCTGCCCTTTGCTGAAAGGATCCTGAAAGGTCCCTCATCGCGGTCAAGGCTCACTCTTGCGCTGTCGAGCACGACCCCGTTCATGAACATTCTTGTCTGCGCATCGTTGAGTCTCGCTGCCGGAAGGGCGTTGAATATTATATCGAGCGGCATCAGCATCTTCTCAATCGCGTCCTTGCCGCCTATCTCATTTTCTTCACGTATCTCTGAAAGCCTGTAACAGTCGCGGAGAGTGAAATTTCCCGAACGTGTCCGCGTAAGGCTTGTCATTATCGCTCCGGTGCCGAGTTCGACACCCATATCATGAATGAGCGTTCTTATATATGTGCCCTTTGAGCAAGAAACGAGCATTGTTGCAACATTGTCACCGAATTCCTCAAATTCGAGGGAATATATGTTGATCTTTCTTGGCTCTCGCTCTACCTCGATACCCTTTCTTGCAAGATCGTACAGCCGCTGACCATCGACCTGCACCGCGCTGTACATCGGCGGTGTCTGCATCAGTTCTCCTGTGAATTTTTCCTTCAGACGTTCTTTTGCGTCTTCGGGAACATCGGTATCGCAGGTCTTTATGACCTTTCCGGTAAAGTCCTGTGTATCAGTGGTAACGCCGAAACGTATCCCGGCGCGGTATTCTTTTGTATTGTCCGGGCAATAATCCACAGCCTTTGTAGCATTTCCGACAAAAATCGGAAGTACCCCCTCAGCCATAGGATCGAGAGTCCCGCCGTGACCGATCTTTTTTGTACCGCAGAATCTGCGCATTATGGCTACCACATCGAATGAGGGGTAGCCTTTTTCTTTGTAAATACAGATAACACCGTTCATGAAAGCACCTTTTCGATCTCCGCGATCAGTTTCTTCTTGGCATCTTCAAGGCTTATTCCCACAAACGAGCAGCCTGCTGCCCTCTCATGTCCTCCGCCGCCGAATACCGAGCATATCTTCTGGACATCTACGCTTGAATTGGAGCGCAGTGAAGCCTTCCAGCCGTTGCTGCGCTGCTTCATGACAACACCGACCGCTACTCCCTCGATCTGACGGGGTATCGTTGAAACTCCGTTTCCGTCTTCTATATCCACGCCGGACATCTGTTCGGAAGTAACGGATATGACCGCGCACTTTCCGCCGCAGTAATATTCGATACCGCTGTATAGCTGTTCTTCAAGTGCAATACGGGCTTTTGTCTTCATATCGAAGAATATGTAGTTCAGCCCGGAGAAATCGAAGTCATAATGAAGAAGCTCGGCAGCGATAAGGTGTGTTTCGGGAGAAACGCACGAATACTTGAAGCAGCCCGAATCTGTGGATATAGCCACATAAAGGCACGCTGCTATCTCGTTTGTCATCGGCGCACCGAGTTCTTTGATTATCTTATATATAGTCTGCGCAGCAGCCGCAGCATGAGGCTCACAGCAAAGATTCTCAGCAAAATCAACGTGCGAGACATGATGATCTATCGCAAGATCAACATTGTCACCGTACTTCTCGTTTAAGCTGCCGAGCAGCTTTCTGTCTGCGACATCTACAGTCAGTATGGTCTCAGGCTCAAAATCTTCCTGAGGAACAAGTGCGGCTTTCATGAAATCGTAACGCTTTGATATCTCGTCTGCGCATATAGTTTTGGCTTTTTTACCCATATTACGCAGCGCGCCGCACAGCGAAAATGCACATCCCAGCGTATCCCCGTCAGGATTTGCGTGCGATATTATAAGGAATTTGTCATGATCTCTGAGAAATTCCGCAGCTTCTTTTATTCCGAACTTTACCGATCCCATTGTTCAGCCTTTCTGTATTTCTATCATTCGCTGCCTTCTTTTTCATCGGATAGCTCCGGCAGCGAATCGAGTATCCTGCTTATCTTCTCGTAGTATTCCTGCGAGTTGTCCGGCAGGAATATCAGCTTCGGCATCTTGCGCATCTTTATCCGCGCATTTATCCGCCGCACCAGAAATCCCGCCGCCTTTTCGAGCGCCTTCACCGCCTGCATCGTCTTTCCCTCGTCTCCGAGAACCGATACATATACCTTGCAGTACGAAAGATCGCTCGTTATTTCTACACGCGATATCGACACTATCTCGCCGCTCACGTGCCTGTCTTTTATTTCCGGCAGCGCCGCCGAGATCTCGCGCTTTACGTCCTCGGTCAGCCTGCTTAAATTGTGATTTGCCATTTCAGCCGTCCTTTCAGTCAGATTGTCGATGCGCTCGGGACTTTTGAGAGATCGCTGCGCTTGAGATTGGGGCTCGTCTGTCGGTCATCCCCTTCTGTCACCTCCGGCGACATCTCCCCCAGTGGGGGAGACACCCCAAGCCCCGCTATTTTTCGGCGCGAAAAGTAGCAAAAGCGACTTACTTCGCGCCTAAATTACAAAGATACTGCTTCAGGCGCGACGCAGCACTATGCTGTGATAGCTGCTGCCCCCAAAAGCGCAGGACGCGCGCATAAAAGCAGCAGCAAAACCTTCTATATACGTATTTTCCCCGCACAAGGCAGGGAAATACAGAAAATGTTCAATTAGTCGCGGTATTCTTCCACAAGGTAGGCTTCAAATATGTCGCCTTCCTTTATATCGCTGTACTTTTCAAGACTGATACCGCACTCATAGCCCTCCGCTACTTCCTTTACATCGTCCTTGAAACGTCTGAGTCCGCTTATCTTGTCGTCAGCAATAACTATTCCGTCACGCACTATGCGGATACTGCACTTTCTCTCTACTTTTCCGGAAAGCACATAGCAGCCCGCAACAACGCCCACTCCCGTGATCTTGTAAACCTGACGCACTTCGATACGTGCGCAGTCTGTCTCCCTGAACTTCGGAGCAAGCATTCCCTTTATCGACGCCTCTATCTCTTCGATAGCATCATAGATTATCCTGTACAGACGGATATCTACGCCGTCACGCTTCGCATTCTCGGCAGCAGCCGGGTGAGGACGCACATTGAAGCCGACGATCACAGCATTCGACGCGCTTGCCAGCATTACATCGCTCTCGCTTATAGCACCTACCGCACCGTGTATTACCTGAACCTTTACTTCTTCGTTTGAAAGCTTTTCAAGCGACTGCCTTACAGCCTCGACAGAGCCCTGAACATCTGCCTTCACGATGATAGGCAGAGTCTTCATCTCGCCCTCTTCTATCTGAGAGAACAGATTGTCGAGCGTTACCTTGCGGTACATCTTGAACTGTTCTTCCTTGGCATCGAACTTACGCTTCTCAACAAGCTCTCTTGCAAGCTTCTCGTCCTCTACTACCGCAAAGCTGTCACCTGCACTCGGAACTTCAGAAAGACCCATCACCTCCACAGGTGTAGAAGGTCCGGCTTCTTTCACAGTCTTTCCTCTGTCGTCACGCATTACTCTTACATGACCCACAGATGTTCCCGCGATTATGACATCACCGGTGTGCAGCGTACCGTTCTGTACCAGCAGAGTAGCGATAGGACCTCTGCCCTTGTCGAGCCTTGCCTCTATGACTGCACCCTTCGCAAGTCTGTCGGGATTTGCCTTCAGATCGAGGACTTCGGCAGTCAGGTTCACCATTTCGAGCAGATTGTCGATACCGTCTCCTGTCTTTGCGGATACCGGCACGCAAATGATATCTCCGCCCCATTCCTCGATAACGAGGTCATGCTCGGTGAGTGCCTGCTTTATCTTTTCGGGATTTGCACCCTCTTTATCCATTTTGTTTATAGCTACGATTATGCTTACGCCTGCGGCTTTGGCATGATTTATCGCCTCTATCGTCTGCGGCATGATACCGTCATCGGCTGCAACTACGAGGATAGCAATATCCGTCATATTAGCGCCTCTTGCACGCATAGCTGTGAATGCCTCATGTCCGGGGGTATCGAGGAATGTTATATCCTTTCCGCCGGCATTTACGCGGTAAGCACCGATATGCTGTGTGATACCTCCGGCTTCGCCGCTTGCAACGGACGAATGGCGGATCTTGTCAAGCAGTGAGGTCTTACCATGATCGACGTGTCCCATAACGACTACAACAGGAGGTCTGGTAACAAGATCCTCCGCCTTGTCCTCAGTCTCCTCGAACAGACGTTCTTCAATTGTAACAACGACTTCCTTCTCGACCTTTGCGCCGAGCTCTTCCGCAACGAGAGCTGCGGTATCGAAGTCTATGACCTGATTTATCGTACACATCTCACCAAGACTCATGAGCTTCTTGATGACCTCGGTGGCAGTAACTTTAAGTCTCTGCGCAAGCTCTGAAACAACTATCTCATCGGGTATCTGCACCTTGAGCTGCTGTTTTCTCGCACGCTCGAGCTCGAGGCGTTTGAGCTTCTGAGCTTCTGTCTCGCGGTTCTTTCCGCCGAACTGAGCCTTCTTGTTCTGCTGTGATTTCTGGTTTATCTTCTGTTTCTTCGACGAGAAGCTGTCATCTCTTCCGCTGCCGTTCTTCTGTGAAGCCATAGTCTCGTAGCGCTCGTTGTACTTGTCGAGATCGACATAGCTTCCTCTTGTATCAACGCGCTTTGTGACAACTTCACCTCTCTGCACAGCTTCGCCCTTGACTTTTGCCTTCGGGGGCTCGTTGGTCTTTACCGTGCTGAGATCTACCTTTGCTTCGACAGGTCTCGGAACTATCCTGCTCTCCTTCTTTTCGGGGCGGGCAGGCTTTTCAGTCTTTTCGGGCTTTTTGCCCTGCTGCCTTGAGAAATCGGGCTTTCCGGATCTGTCCTTGTTCTCGTTGTTCTGAACAGGTTTTGCCGCCGGCTTCTCAGGCTTCGGCTCAGGCTGCTTTGCTGCTTCAGGTTTCTTATCCGGACGTTCCTGAGTCTCAGGCTTCTTTGTATCCTCAGCAGGCTTTTCCGCCTTTGCGGGAGCCTTCTGTTCTTTCTTGGAATCATTTTTTGCCGGAGCAGGCTTTTCAGCCTTTTCCGGTTTATTCTCTTCAACCTTTTTTTCCGGCTCAGGATTCATGGCAGGTTTATTGTCGGCGGTCGCGAAATAATCGTCAAAGCTGTCGACCTGATTTTTCTGTGTAAAATACTCAAGCACGATATTCAGCTCGGCTTCTGTCACAGATGCCGAAGGCTTCTTCTCTGCGCCCGTATGTTCCTTTACTGCGGCGATGATGTCATTGGCGCTTACGTCAAGATCCTTCGCCGCGTCCTTTATTTTGAATTTCAGCTCTTTTGTTGCCATTCGCTTTCCCCCGATTAATGAGTGTTTGAATTGACTATTGAATCATATAGTCCGGCATCAAGAACGGCTATGACACCTGTTCTCTTACCCATGGTGTTTTTTATGTCATCGAGCGTTCCGGCGATTTCGGTAACTTTTGTTCCCGACTTTTCACACACGAAACGGACTTCTTTTTTCGTTTTTTCCGACAGATCTGCCGCGATTATGACTCCTCCGACCGCAGAAGGTCTTTCCTTTACCTCAGCGGCGACCGCGTCATATCCGTAAACGAGCTTTCCTGCCCGTCTGCACAGTCCTATGGTAGAGAGAGTTTTATCCATCTGTCACACTCTCCTTCAGAGAATCGTATATCTCCTGCGGTATCGCACATCTGAGCGCACGCTCAAGACTTCGCTTCTTCACAGCTTTCGCAAGGCACTCGGCATCATTGCATATATACGCACCTCTGCCCGACTTTTTTCCTGTCGGATCTATGGCTATTTCTCCGTCCTTCGATCTCACGATGCGAAGCATACCTTTTTTGCCGAGCATCTCATCGCAGCCGAGGCATTTTCTCAGCGGTATATTCTGTCCCATTCTTCTCCGATCTTATCCTTCAAAAAATCCGCTTTCCGGCTTGATATCTATTTTAAAACCGGTGAGCCTTGCGGCAAGCTTTGCATTCTGACCCTTGTTTCCGATAGCAAGAGACAGCTGATTGTCCGGAACTACCACCGAGCACGCCTTCACAGTCTCGTCCGGTATATCCACGCTGATAACGCTCGCAGGCTTGAGCGCCTGCTTGATGAACTCAACCGGATCTTCGCTGTACAGAACAACATCGATCTTCTCGCCCCTGAGTTCCTCACAGACTTTAGTGATACGGCTTCTCTGCGGACCGATGCACGAGCCGAGAGCATCAACATTTTCGTTATTGCTGATAACAGCTATCTTGCTGCGCGAACCCGCTTCTCTGCTTATTGCCTTTATTTCCACAGTGCCGTCGCCGATCTCGGGAACTTCAAGCTCAAAGAGTCTTCTGATAAGCTCCTTATGTGTTCTCGAAACTCTGAGAGTAGGTCTTCTGTCCGCGGAAGAAACTCCGGAAACGAATACCTTTATTATATCGCCCTCATGAAGCTCCTCATTCGGTATCTGATCGCCCCTGAACAGCATTACCTCATTCCCGTTCACGCTCACAAGTGCGTTAAGCGAACCTGTTTCTATCTTCTTTACCTCTGCGGAGATAGCCTCATTCTGAAGACCGCCCCACTGCTCAACGAGCTGTTCTCTCTCGACTTCTTTGATGCCCTGCTTAATTACCTGCTTTGCTGTCTGTGCAGCAATTCTTCCAAAGTGCTTAGTATCGAGCTTTACAGGGCAGACATCGCCGATATTGAGGCGCTTGCTGATGTGTCTCGCATCTTCGAGAGTTATCTCGTTTGCGGGATCTTCGACTTCCTCAACAACGTTTTTCATAATGAACACATCAAACTTGCCCTTTGCAAGATCGGTGTCGAACTTTATATTCTCACTTCTCGGGTAGTCCCTTTTGATAGCTATAGTAAGAGCGGCCTCGATCTTTTCGATGAGAGTCTCCGGGCTCATTCCCTTTTCTTTGGCAAGAAGCGGAAGAACGTCCATTATCTTTTCCGAACTTCCCTTGGTTCCCTTAGTCATTTTCTTTACTCCTTCACAATTTTATGCATTGCCGTTATAGTCTGACCGTGAATCGCTGTCTCACATCAGAGATCAGAATTGATCTTGACGCACTCAGACACTTTGATCTCGGTCTTTCCGTCATTGTTTTCAAGCGTTATGCTGTTATTTTCTTCATCATAGGCAGCCAGCGTTCCGTAAATGCTGAACTCCTTGCCTTTTCCGTCGCGTTTTGTTATTCTTATCGGTTCGCCTGTGCAGGCTTTGAAATGTTCGGGCTTGCGGAGCTTTTTTGTAAGTCCCGGCGAGCCGACTTCAAGAATATCAATACTCTTTATGAAATCCTGCCTGTCGATTATTTCATTTATCGGACGGGAGATCTCCTCACATTCATCGCTGTCGATGCCGCCGTCCTTATCCACGAGTATGCGCAGATACCACATAGCGCCTTCTTTTTCAAAGCACACGTCCCACAGCTTCAGCCCGTTTTTCTCGATAACAGGCATTATAGCCGCTCTTGCGCGTTCCTCTATCTTTGAACCCTTTTCAGCCGTATCTGTCACCTCCGATGCAGGTATCATACAAAACACAAGACCGGATCTGTCAACCCGGTCTTTCAATATCTGCATTATACACTATTTTTCGCAGTTTGTCAATAGTCTGACACACATTTTTTCAAAAATATTACAGAAATACACATCATTTCCGGCCGATATTTCATATTTATGAAAAAAATTGCGTTTACATCTTGTTTTTTTTATAAAAAAGTAGTATAATATCTGTTGACTTTATAAAGTTGATCTGCCTCCTTAGTTAAATGGATATAACAAACCCCTCCTAAGGGTTAGTTATCGGTTCGATTCCGGTAGGGGGTGCCAGCGCGGAGCCTGCGGCTTAAAATATCAGCCGCAGTCCCGCTTGTACAAATCTGATCGAAGACCGCCTTCTGTACTTCTGTATAAGAAAGAGCGGAAAGTTAAGGAGCATAACGCACAGCCATGATGAAAGAACAGCTTCAGAAGATAAGAGAACAGGCGGCTGCCGAAATAGCAGCCCTTAGCGATACAAAGGCTCTTGACGATCTGAGAGTAAAGTTTCTCGGAAAAAAAGGTGAGCTCACGGCAATCTTAAAGCAGATGGGTTCGCTCTCCGCAGAAGAAAGACCTGTTATGGGACAGCTCGCAAACGATGTCAGGACTCAGCTCGAAAATGCCATAAGCGAAAAAGCCGAGGCTCTGAAGGCAGCAGTCACCGAACAGAGACTGAAGACCGAAGCGGTAGATGTCACAATGCCCGGCACAAAGCGCAGCATCGGTACACGTCACCCGCTCAACATCGTGCTCGAAGACCTTAAATCAATATTCAGAGGAATGGGCTATACCGTCGTTGACGGTCCGGAGGTAGAAGAGACAAAGTACGTGTTCGATATGCTCAATACGGACGAAGGACACCCCGCAAGAGAGCCCAGCGATACCTTCTATATTACAGAAAATACCCTCCTGCGCACTCAGACCTCGTCGGTGCAGATCAGGACCATGCTGAAGGAAAAACCTCCTATCGCGATAATCAGCCCGGGCAGAGTTTACAGACCCGATGCTGTGGACGGCACACACTCGCCGATCTTCCACCAGTGCGAGGGACTTGTCATAGATAAGAACATAACCTTCGGAGATCTGAAAGGAACTCTTGAAAATTTCGCAAAAAGCCTGTACGGAAACGACGTAAAGCTTCGCTTCCGTCCGCATCACTTCCCCTATACCGAACCTTCGGCGGAAGTCGATCTCAGCTGCTTCAAGTGCGGCGGCAAGGGCTGCTCGCTCTGCAAGGGAGAAGGCTGGATAGAGATGCTCGGCTCAGGCGTCGTACACCCGCAGGTGCTCATAAACTGCGGCATCGACCCCAACGAATACAGCGGCTTCGCGTTCGGTATCGGTCTTGAAAGAATAGCTATGATGAGATACAACATAGATGATATGAGACTGCTGTATGAGAACGACGCGAGATTCCTCTCCCAGTTCTGATGCTCGTCAGTGCAGTCATAAGGCGGCGCATCGGCAGTATCCTGCTGATGATCGTCGGTACAGTCGGGGTCGTGATCTCTGTCATGCTGATAAGTAACGGGCGTGCAGACGACAGAGGCGTGCGCACCGT
Organism: uncultured Clostridia bacterium; assembly: GCA_946617595.1. Classification (GTDB taxonomy): domain Bacteria; phylum Bacillota; class Clostridia; order Oscillospirales; family Ruminococcaceae; genus Ruminiclostridium_E. The sequence goes on along the minus strand of CAMOKN010000146.1, from coordinate 5,539 downwards.
TTATCCGGTCCTTGTGATATCCTCGCTTGCGGTGGCAGCAAGCCTCGGTACGATAGCAGTGTATGTCATATCATACAGAAAGCTCAAAGCGCTTGAACCGGGACTGTCCGATGCGCTGCTCACTTACAGCGAAGTAAAGATCGCCGGCAGATATTTTCTTTTCGGGGACAGAATGATAGACCTGCATGACCCGACGGTAATATACTATAACGATGTGGACGCACTGAACGTCCATGAATATTACACAAGAAGACGGGGCATGAAATACGTTCTGACGATCTCTCTTATGGACGGAAACATTCACAAATGTATTTTCTCCGGAGGTTCGCTAATTCTGAATTATGCAGCGGAAAATTCCGGTCAGCTCTATATCGAGCTGAGACGAAGATGTCCTTATATAGTCTGATAATGGAGGCAGTAAATGAATTTGTCAATGAAATGGCTTAACGACTACGTTAAAGCCGATATGCCAATAAAGGATTTCGTTGCAGGCATCACAATGAGCGGTTCTAAAGTAGAAACGTACAGCGAGATGCGCGGCGAAGTGGATAAGGTCGTTGTCGGAAAGGTGCTTGAAATAAAGAAGCATGAGGACAGCGACAAGCTCTGGATATGCCAGGTGGACGTCGGACAGGAAGCGCCCATACAGATAGTTACTGCTGCGACAAACGTTTTCGCCGGAGCATTCATTCCGGTAGTTCTCGACGGCGGCACGGTCATAGACAGACATAACAACACCGTCGCAAAGATCAAAAAAGGAAAACTGAGAGGCGCAGAGAGCTGCGGTATGTTCTGCTCGTTCGAGGAACTCGGAATGGACAACTCGGATTTTCCGTATTCCTCCGCTGACGGCGTTCTTATACTGAATGATGACCCCGATTTCGACAAGATAAAGATCGGCGAAGATGTTCTGAAATTCGTCGGACTCGATGATATAAGCGTAGAATTTGAGATCACAAACAACCGCCCCGACTGTCTGTCCGTCCTCGGACTCGCAAGAGAAACAAGCGCTACTTTCGGTCTTCCTTATAATGTCAAGGAACCCACGTTCAAAGGTGCCGGCGGCGATATAAATTCCGAGCTTTCGGTAACGGTCGAGAATCCTCAGCTCTGCTCGCGCTATATGGCAGCAAAGGTAAAGAACGTAAAGATCGCACCCTCTCCGCGCTGGATGGTCGAAAGGCTCCGTGCAAGCGGCGTGCGTGCAATAAACAACCTCGTTGATATAACAAACTTCGTAATGCTCGAATACGGTCACCCGATGCACGCATTCGACGCAAGATATGTTGCCGGAAACAAGATAATCGTAAGAAACGCAAAGGACGGGGAGACATTAAAGCTCCTCGATGATGCAAAAGAACCAGTGAAGCTCTCGCCTGAGATGCTCGTTATCTGCGATGCGGAAAAGCCTATGGCTGTCGCAGGCGTAATGGGCGGCGAATACAGCGGCATCTGGGACGATACGACCGAGGTCATCTTTGAATCGGCTTGCTTCGACGGAGTTTCGGTAAGAAGAACGGCACGCAAGGTAGGCGAGCGTACAGAAGCAAGCTCACGCTTTGAGAAAGGACTGGATCCGATCAATGCCAAAAACGCTCTTTACCGCGCATTGCAGCTTGTGGAAGAGCTCGGCTGCGGCGAAGTCGTTTCTAATGTGATAGACGTTGACAATTCAAACAAAACTCCTCATAAGTTAAAGCATGATTACAAGTGGGTAAATAACTTCCTCGGCGCGGATATCCCCGAAGAAGAACAGATAGACATTCTCGAACGCTTAGGCTTTGAGTACGACCGTGCAAACCACGAGATCACAGTTCCGAGCGTCAGAATAGATATGAACCTGCCCTGCGATATCGGCGAAGAGATCGCAAGGATCTACGGCTACAACAAAATAGCATCAACTATCCCGAAGCTGTCCAGCCGCAGCAGGATCACAAAAGAACAGCGCTTCGCGGACAAGCTCGTGAACATAATGATCTCACAGGGCTGCCTTGAAACGATGACATTCAGCTTTATTTCGCCCAAGAGCTACGAGAAGATACGCCTTCCGGAAGAACAGAGAAAGAGCGTTACACTGCTCAGACCGCTGGGCGAGGATACAAGCGTTATGCGCACAACGATGATACCGTCAATGACGGAGCTTATCGTCCGCAACATAAATAACCGCACCCCTGCCGGAAGATTTTTCGAGCTGGGACGCATATATCTCCCGAAATCAACTCCAGAGGAGCTTCCCGAAGAAAGAGATGTCCTCTGCATCGGCGCTTATGGTCCGGACGAGGATTTCTTCACACTTAAAGGCATTGTGGAGGCGATTTTCGACGAGACAGGCATTAATGCTAAGTTCTCAAGATCCGCCGACCCGACGTTCCACACCGGAAGGTGCGCGGACATCACAGCCGGCAATGTGAAGATAGGCACTATCGGCGAGCTTCACCCGATAGTTGCTGAAAACTATGGTGTGAAAGAACGCATCTACATTGCTTCTCTTGACACTGCGGCAATGTGTGAGCTTGCTGATACCGAGATCCGCTACAGGCAGCTCCCGAAATTCCCTGCGATCTCACGCGACCTGAGCCTTGTGTGCGACGATTCGACGGAATCCGGTGAGATCATAGAGATCATAAACAGAGCCGGCAAGCATCTTGAACAGGTAACTCTCTTCGATATGTACAAGGGGGCGGGAGTTCCCGAAGGCAAGAAGAGCCTGTCCTATAAGCTTGTGATGCGCCGCGAGGACAAGACTATGGAGGCTGAAGAAGCGGACAAATCAGTTGAGAAGATACTCAAAGCTCTCGGCGAGAAAAATATTACACTCAGATAAAAACACAGTCTGCCGCTTTTTCCTGTTTATTGGAAAAGCGGCAGGATCTCAGAAAGAAAGGAAAAAAGTTATGAGAAGATCGGCAAAGACGATGCTGACAACGCTGTTATGCGGCGCGATGATCGCTTCGGCAGCGTCATGTGCGGCAAGTCAGACATATCCGCTCACCATAGACGGTGAGAAAATACGTGCGGGAATATACATTCTCGAACAGCAGACAGCTATCAGCGAGGCAAAGAACAAGCTCAGCGAAGAACAACCTGATCTTGACACATCGGCTGACGGATTCAACTTCCTTGACCAGACAGTTGAGGGCAAGAAATTCGAGGACTGGGTAAACGATAAGGCAGTCGAATACTGCCGCAACTATGTTGCAACAGGAAAGCTGTTCAACGACTACGGACTGACGCTCGATCCGGAGGATATCTCATCTACCGATTCTTATGTGAAGCAGCTCTGGACGGAAGAAAACGCTTATGCACAGTATATCTACGGCGTAAAGATAATAGGCGAATATTATGAAAAGCTCGGCGTAGGTGAGCAGTCCTTCAAGGATCTTCAGTATATGTCTTACAAAAGAGAAGATGTATTCGATTATCTGTACGGCGAGAACGGCATTCAGGCTGCTACTCAGGAAGAGATAAATGAGTCATTGAAGACTGACTATATCGCTGTGAATTTCTTTGAATATCAGCTTGAAAACGGCACTTCCGCACAGGAGCTTGCAGACAGGATAAAGAACGGCGACAGCTACGAGGCTGTTTACAGAGATTACAGTGTTGAGCTTAACAAGGAAAAAGCAGAAAAGGCTGCGGCGGAAAGCGCAGCTGCCGATGAAGAAGCTGCCGCACAGGGTCTTGAAGTCGTGAATGATGACGGAACTGATGACAGCGAGAACGAACAGGCAGAACAAAGCACCGGTGATGAAACAGCTGCCAACACAGCGGAAACCGCAGAGGTCCCGCTTCCCGCAACAGATTCGCTGGTAAAGATAATCAAGAACGATTCGGAAGATTATGAGGGCGATTTCGTTGCGCAGGCATTTGCAATGAGCAATAACGAGGTCAAGGTATTGACTGTGACCGATGAGGAACACACCCATGTGTACGTTGTACAGAAGCTCGATATCCTTGAAAAGACAGAACTTACAGCGGAAACGATAAAGACCGTGCGTTCAGACCTGAAACAGGACGAGTTTGAAGAACTGATAAAGAGTACCGGCGCTTCTCTTTCACTGAGCGAGGACAGCTCTAAGAATATGTACAAGGTAAAGACCTTGCTCGACAGCAGATCAAGCATATATTGATACAAAGCCATAACGAAATATACGCCTTTCCGTGAAAACGGGAGGGCGATAGTTTTATAGGGGGAAAGCATGAGCGAAACTACGATCTATCTTGACAATGCCGCGACAACCAATATCACGGAAAACGTGCTCAATGCAATGATGCCGTGGCTGAAAGAAGGCTACGGAAATGCCTCGTCAATGTATTCTGTCGGAAGAAAAAGCGCCATAGCGCTGAATAAGGCACGTGCGCAGTGTGCTGAACTGCTCGGATGCGAAAGCCGTGAGATATTCTTCACAAGCGGAGGGACAGAAAGCGACAATACCGCAATATTCTCCGCTGCCGGAAATGCGGAGATAAGCGGAAAAAAGCATTTCATAACCTCCGCGATAGAGCATCACGCAGTGCTTAATCCGATGAAAGCGCTTGAAAAGCGGGGATTCCGCATAACATATCTGCCGGTCTATGATAACGGGATAGTACGTATCTCCGACCTTGAAGCTGCAATTACTTCCGATACATCGTTTGTCTCAATAATGGCTGCAAACAACGAGATAGGTACCATACAGCCTGTCACGGAGATAGGGGAACTCTGCCGCAGCAAGGGGATAACATTCCACACAGACGCGGTACAGGCGTTCGGAAACATACCGATAAATGTAAAGGAACAGAATATTGATATGTTGTCACTCTCCGGACACAAGCTGCACGCTATGAAAGGAGTCGGGCTGCTTTATGTACGGGATACGGCATCATTCCGGCCGTATATCCTCGGCGGCTCACAGCAGGGCGGAAAACGTGCCGGGACCGAAAATATCGCGGGCATCGCCGGACTTGCCGAAGCAATGAGAGCCGCCGCAGCCGGACTTGAAGAAAAAAACGCGAAGCTTCTTCCGCTGCGTGAAAAGCTGATAAAAGAGCTTTCACAGACAGACGGTGCAAAACTAAACGGCGACCGTGAAAAACGTCTCGCGTCAAACGTGAATTTCTCTTTTGCAGGCATCGAGGGCGAAGCGCTTATACTCCGGCTCGATCTTATGGGCATTGCGGTTTCGAGCGGTTCTGCCTGCACATCAGGCTCACTCGACCCCTCTCACGTTCTCACAGCGATCGGCTGCACTTATGATGAAGCCCGAAGCTCGGTGCGCATCTCCATGTCAGAGCAGACCTCTGAAAGTGATATCGAGACTTTCATAAGATGCCTGAAAGACGCACTGAGAGAATGCCGCTGCGCTTGAGACTGTGGAGAGAAGCGAGAAGGGGCGCCCCCGTTGGGCAGGCCCCCCCCCCTCCGGCCCCCCCCCCCGGGGGGGAGGGGCGCGGGGGAGGAGGGGGTGCCCGAACAGAGCCCCTCCTTCTCGCTTCTCTCCACAGTCTCAAGCGCAGCGGCATTCTCTCAGTGCGTCTTTCAGGCATCTTATGAAAGTCT
>CAMOKN010000145.1 GCA_946617595.1 uncultured Clostridia bacterium | reverse complement strand
TCGGGAGACATTCGCCGAGATCGTAGTAAACCTCGTCGTTGGTCTTTGAATAGCCGTAGTAAGCGGGGAATAAGAGTATCGCAAATACCGCGATGAATACGGGGAATATTTTTGTAAGTCCGCCCGCAAGCTTTCCCATGTCGGGGATAAGTGAGCGGTGCTTTGTTGCCTGTAAGGGCTTATCGAGAATAAGTATCATCGCCGGGAGCACTGTCACACAGCCTATGACACCAAGCAGAACGCCCTTTGCCATTACTATTCCGAGGTCTGCGCCGAGAGTGAACGACATGAAGCAGAGAGCTATGAATCCGGCTATCGTGGTGACCGAGCTTCCGAGAACGCTGGTGAGCGTTTCGTGTATCGCTTCTGCCATTGCCTGCTTGTTGTCGCTTATCTTTCCGAGCTTCTCATTGTAGCTGTGCCAGAGGAATATCGAGTAGTCCATTGTTACCGCAAGCTGGAGGACTGCCGAAAGCGCTTTGGTGATGTATGAGATCTCGCCCATGAAGTAGTTGGTCCCTAAGTTCAGCAGTATCATCATTCCGATACTTGCAAGGAATACGAAAGGCACCAGCCAGCTGTCGAGGAAGATCATCATAGCAGCACACGCAAGTATTACCGCTATGCCGACGTAGATCGGCTCTTCCTTTTCGCACAGGTCTTTAAGATCTGTAACGAGTGCGGACATTCCGGAAACGAATGCCTGTTTTCCGGCTATCGAGCGTACATTCCTTATAGCCTCCATTGTAACATCAGCCGATGTGGAACTGTCGAAGAATACCGCCATCATCGTTGCGTTTCCGTTGTTGAATGCCGAGTATATCTTTTCGGGAAGAAATTCCTTCGGTATCGTTATATCCGCCATATCCTGCCAGCAAAGAACGGTATCGACATGCTCAACGGCCTTTATCTGCTCCGCCATCGCAGCAACGTCCTTATCCGGCATATCCTCCACGACTATGAAAGAGAAGGCTCCCTTTCCGAATTCGTTCATAAGTTCTTCCTGTCCTTTTACGGTGTCCATGTCCGACGGCAGGTAGTCGAGCATATCGTAGTTGATCCTTGTTCCGATCATACCGAGCAGAGCCGGCACCATAAGCACAAGGCTTACTATAATGATCGGCACGCGGTATTTAACTACCGCATTTGCGAATTTCATCTTATCATACCCTTTCTTTTTTCTGATCAGTGAGTGTTCACTGCATTTACCTTGATAACGTCGTCCGGCAGCTGGTTCTTTACTATCTTTACCGCCACCAGAACGGTGATGAGGTTCAGCAGACCCTCCATTACAAGTGTCACGCCGAGAATCACCGCGACTACAGCCGCGCTTTCAACGGGATTGATTATGAGGAAGAATCCTGCGATATCCGCCGCGATCGCTGCCGCGAGTATCAGCCACCACTTGCTTACCCCGAAGACCTTCGCGTCGATCGCCGTCTGTATTTTCAGCAGACCGTCCGCAAGCACGCATACCCCGAATATCCCCCCGATGAAACCGAGGAACAGCTCCGGCTTTACTGCCGCCGTTACTCCGAGGATCATCAGCAGAATGCCTTCTGCAAGGTCATGCTGGAAAGCAAGCCTGAACAGATCCTTTGAGAAGTAGCTTGCTATCTTTACTCCGCCGAATACCGCGGAAACTACTCCAAGCAAACTGCACATAGCGGAAGCCAGTGTGTCCGGCGCGGCGATAAGGACTGTTCCCGCTGCGATCAGCATCGCCGACATAACGATGTAGCCTGCCTTTGCGGTCCTCATAGGTGTTACCGATCTCATCATATCATCGCCCCCTGTTTTTGTTTACAGTCATAGTATATCATCATCAGCACAAAAAGAAAACGGTCAGTTTACCCCGCCGTGTACAAATCTCATACACGGTAAGGTAAACTGACCGAATTTTGGGCAAAAGATGTGTGTTTGCCTAAATTCTTCCGGCAAGCGGACTGCTATTGCTTTTTTATCTTATATATGCTATAATAAGCTAACATTGTATCACTGCATTCTGCAGGAACGGAGGACTTATTCTATGGCATTTGCGGGAATGGTATGGGGCGGCGCGATACTTATTATAATTTTAGTTATTTCCTTAGTACTTTGTCTTTCGCTGTTGGTATCTACCACGCTTGGCTTTGTATTCCGCAAGAAACACAAGACTGTATCAATAATAATGTTTTCCATAGCAGGAGTCTGCCTCGCAATTATTGTTTTTCTGATCGTCGGTTCCATTTCCGCCACTTCCCCCAAACCCATAAAAGAACGTACAAGAGATGGAGATATCGTGGAGATACAAGCCGAGGACTGGAGCAGGATAGGCAGTGCTTTTGACACATACAATTACCAAGCGATCATCGATACGCTCAACGAGCACCCGGAGCTTGCATACTTCTATGACCATAACCACGTCAATATAATCGACTACGGACTGTATAACCTGAATGTTGATGTTATGAAATGCGCGCTGGAGCACGGCGCTGTATTTGACGATCAGAAGACTTACAAAAGAAGATCTTACGAATGCGGTTCTCTTAATTCGTTCTATCAGTGGTTGTATTATCCCGACGAAAAACAAAACCCACATTATACGGATAAGGGTGCCGTTACGGATGAGATGATCGAGGCAGTGCGCTTTGCAATAGAGAACGGAGCGCAGATAGTGTACACCGATCCGCGAAAGATCAGACCTGACTCGTCACAGAATTTCTATGAGCAGACATGGGTGTGGGTGAACCAGGACGATGTTATAAGCGACAAAGACTGGGAGCTTCTTGATCTCGTTAAGAGCTATATGCCGGAGGACTGGAGCATAGACGATATGTATGATGAAGAGAGACAATGGTATGGACGTGACTTTTCTCCCGACGCCCGGGAGTATAAGAGACCGAACAGATAATATCCGCTGCCAATACCATTTATTGCTGTCATACACTCACAGCCCTTATCCGGTTATATCGAGAACAGCACCCGCATCGCCGCCTGAAACTGCAACAGGCGACACCTCCGCGGCTGCCGGAGCTTCTATCTCAACTATCGCGTCCCGCTGGGCGGCATACAAAGCCTGTGCAGTGGGGTTCAGATTTTCGACCCACGCGTTGCTTTCCTCGTTCAGCTTGTTCTGCTTTTCGCGGTATTCCCGTTCTTCGTCCTCGTCCCATTCGGACTTGTGCTTTTTGCGCTCCGCGACCTGCGCCATCATCTGCGCGGTCTTGGCGAACTGGTACATATCCTTGTCGTATTCCATAAGCCTGCGCTCGTCACCCGGCGGGACGATGTCGCCCTTTGCCATATTCCGGTAAACCGTCATAGCCTTTGCCATATCCTCGGCGTGCTTTTTCTCCGCTTCGGAATTGGCTTTGGTTGTCGCCATTTGCGCCTGCATCATATACGCATCATTGAACGCCTTCTTGTCCTTTATCATCTGCTCTTTTGCAGCGTCGGTCAGCATATACTGCTCGCCGTCATCGCCGTTTATCAGATTGCTTTGTTTGTCCTGCGGGACTTCCTGTCCCTTTTGAAGCTTTACAGCTTCGTACTTGTGAACATACGGCGAAATATTGAATGATACACCTGTCATATCCACACCTCCTTGCAATATTTCCGTGATAGGCATATTTATCCATTATTTATATCGTCGGATAAACGGAAAACTTTAGTCTTTTCAGAATATACACCTGTAAGACTATTCAAAAACAATAGTAATACAGCCCACAACCGGCTTGTTTATGCCGTTTGCGGGCTGTATTTTTTTGTTATGTAAAGATGTCTGTTACGAACGCTTTGGATTTTTGCAAGATTGGTGTGATACGACACAAAAATCCGCCCGCAGATGAATCTGTGGGCAGATTCGATGGCGACGTCGCGCCTGTGATTGCGTTACAAAAAGTATATCAAAACTCCGGACAGCGAGGCAGAAAAAATCCCGCCTCAGGTAAACCCGAGACGGGATTCGCCGCCCGCCGTCGCGGGCTGGTGGACCCGGGGAGGATCGAACTCCTGACCTCCGCGTTGCGAACGCGGCGCTCTCCC
>CAMOKN010000144.1 GCA_946617595.1 uncultured Clostridia bacterium | reverse complement strand
GCGCACGATGCGCGCAAAAGAGAAACCTTCAAAAGCCATGCGTCATTTCTGTACAATCTGACGAAAAGTCTGACGGCGCAATTCACGTACAATCTTTGTGCGGTATAGCCTTTATAAAAAGCATTGACAACTATCTCTGTTTGTGATATCATTATATAAATGAAGCGGCTCTGAAACTTGTACGAAAGACCCGGAGAAATTTTCCGCTAAATTAAAATGTAAAGGAACAGAATTATGAAAAATTTTTACAAGATAATCGCAATAATTTTCGGCATAATTATAATAGGAGCAGGTATCGTCTGTCTTGTTTCTCCGGGATTGACCTTCCTGACGATAGGCTGGATAGCAGGCTTGGCTATGACAGCCGATGCGATCGCCAATATAGTGACATGGGGTGCAAGACGCAGAGCCGGAGAGGCTGACGGCTGGACACTTGCCGGTGCGATAGTTTCACTTGTATTCGGCATTGTACTTCTCACAAGTGATATTCTGCAGCTTTCAGTTGACCTGTTCATTGCGTTCATGGCTGCTCTGTGGATACTTACCTTAGGTATTTTACGTCTTATAAAATCCTCAAAGCTGCATCAGATACACAAGCAATCAGACACTGAGATCGTTGCAAAAAACTGGTGGGTAGTTATGTTGACCGGAATACTGCTCGTACTACTCGGTGTTGTAAGCCTTATGAATCCCGCTATAACCATGTTCGCGGTCGGAACTATGATCGGAATAACTATTCTTATTGCAGGTATCAACCTTATCGCAACCGCACTCGCCGCATGATTTTCGGAACTGAACTGACTGAATAAAGATGCAGCATAGCCTATAGGGAACCTGCCCCGCCTGGATTTTTCCGGACGGGGCAGCTGTTATTTGCAGTAAACTTCTATCGCACGGTTCACGAACTCCGCTGTACCCACGCCGCCGGCATTGTCGATACTCTCGGTGAATTCGCCGCCGGCCGCGTACATCTTACCTAGACCGCTCAGTATCTCGTTCGTGCAGTTGTAGAAATTCTCGCAGCAGAAGTCCTGCAAGCGCTTCACCTGCGCCTGCACCTCGCTGTCGGCAGGGTCGTGGTCACGCAGTTTTCCGAACTCCGCGAACAGCTCCATTGTCTCCTGCGCAAGCCGTGCATTGTCTATGCCTGTGCGGTTCGCGCTCTTTTCCTCGTATTCCTTGTATGCGGCAGTACCGCCCCACTGCTCTTTCGCACGCTTTGAGTATTCCTCAAGCTTGCTCGTGTCGAATGCTTTAAAATCCATTATTTTCACTCCTGTTCTGTATATTTTTCCTGCGAAGTTTATGAGATTATCGAGATGTTCCCGCCTCAGTTTCAGCAGCTCGATCTGCTGTTCGAGCGCCTTCTGACGGTCGAAATCCGGGTCATTGATTATATCCCTGATCGCTTTAAGGGGGAACTCCAGCTCCCGGAACAGCATTATCTGCTGCAAGCGCTCCAGCGCCGTATCGTCATACAGCCTGTAGCCTGCGTCGGTATGTCCGCTCGGTGCCAGCAAACCGATCTTATCGTAATACTGCAGTGTGCGCACACTCAGTCCCGTAAGCTTGCTTACCTCGTTTACTGTCATTCCGTCTTGTTTCATCTGAATACCCTCCTGTTCTCTTCGCTGACTTTACTATACACTATTACGTTACGTAGCAGTCAAGAGGATCTTATCCGATTTGTAGAGTTGCACAAAAATCTGCTGTAAAGCGCAGCAATATAAGCTATATCGTCTAAATATCGTTCACAGATAGTGCAGTCAGCTTTTTCTCCGTATCGTGCAGAAACAACGCAGACTTACGGTATTGAAAATTATTCGATTCTGTGATATGATATAAAGGTGATCTGAAAATGAACTGACCGGCAGCTCAGACACAGTCTTGTGCTGCACAGCAAATAGCATAAGAACGTAACAGGAGGAATTAAATATGAAACAAAGGACCTGCGCCGCAGCTTTACTTACAGTTGTTGCGTTAATGTCAGCCTGCGGAACACCAAGTGAGCGGAGATCCGCCGACAGTACCGCCGCAGCTTCTTCAATTACAGAAGCCTCAGAAACTGTAAAAGATAACACTGATGCACCAGATATTCCGGATAACGGACAGCCTGCCGTAAACCCGGAAGTCTCTTCGGCAAAAATGTCTGAAAAAACGCAGAAAGTGTATGATTACATCTGTGAGAATTTCGGAAAGACTATGCTGAGCTGTCAGCAGGAATCCACCTGGATGGGTTCGCCGGATTATGAAATGGATTATATCCTTGAAAGCACCGGAAAACTTCCTGCAATGCGCGGACTCGACTTCATGAATAACGACTTCGCAGGTGTGGTGAGCCGCGCAAAGGACTGGGACGCAAAGGGCGGTCTTGTAACCGTCTGCTGGCACACAGGCGTAAACGGCAGCGGATATCAGGAAAGTCTCGACGATGATCCGGATTTCGGCAAACTGCTGACCGAAGGGACCGATGAATACTATGCTATGATGAAGAGCTGGGATAATGCCGCAAAAGCGCTTCAGGAGCTGCGTGACGCAGATGTTCCGGTACTCTGGAGACCGTTCCATGAGTTTGACGGACAGTGGTTCTGGTGGGGCAAGGGCGGCAGCGAGAATTTCATAAAGCTGTGGCAGCTGATGCACGACAAATTCACAAATGAATACGGACTTGACAACCTTATCTGGGTACTCGGATATTCAGGTGAGGTGAAGAACGGCTGGTATCCCGGAGATGAGTATGTCGATGTCATAGGCTCTGACACCTACGACAACAGCACCAACAAGTCCGCGTGGGACAAGCTTTTGAAGGTCGCAGACAAGCCTATGGCATTCCACGAATGCGGAAAAGTTCCGAAAATAGAGAAATTTGAGAGCGACGGAGATATGTGGTCGTGGTTCATGGTATGGCACACCGATTACATCAAAAGCAACAGCCCGAAGCATCTTACCGCGATCTACAACAGCGAAAAGGTCATAACACTCGATGAGCTGCCCGATTTCGGGACACAAAATAACAAAGCCGCCGATAAGGCGCCGGAAAAGGAGGATACTATGTCAAAGCTTGCTGATATGATAGTTGAACTGCCGCCGGAAGGATATGACGCGGCTCGCGAGGGTGTCACATACCCGGAGTTCACAAAGTACACATACTATTCCAGCACAGCCGGACGTGATACCAACGTGAACGTACTTCTGCCTGCAAATTATTCGGAGGACAGAAAGTACCCTGTGCTGTACGTGCTCCACGGCTTTTACGATAACGAGGACTGGATGAAGAAAAAATCCGTTTCGTTCAGTCAGATACTGACAAATCTCCAGCAGGACGGAGAAGCTGAGGAAATGATCGTCGTGCTGCCGTACATCTTTTGCAGCAAGGAACTGCCATACTGTACAGGAATGGATCTCGAAAACTGCTATGCATACGACAATTTCATAAATGATCTTACCACCGACCTTATGCCGTATATCGAGAAGAATTTCTCTGTCGCAGCAGGCAGGGAGAATACTGCCATTACCGGCTTTTCAATGGGCGGAAGAGAGTCTCTGTTCATAGGGTTTGAACGACCCGATCTTTTCGGGTATATCGGCGCCGTATGTCCTGCTCCGGGTCTGGTGAAAATTAACGGTTCGGCAATGCACCCCGGACAGATGCAGCCTGAGGATATGAAGTTCGGAGAAAACAAGCCTGCGGTTCTGCTGATAAGCTCATCAAAAGCGGACAGCGTGGTTACGACATCTCCCGACAGCTACCGCATGATACTTGAAAATAACGGTGAGGATTATCTGTCCCATGTAATGCAGTCAACAGGTCACGATCATACCAGTGTAAAGCCGCATCTTTACAATTACCTGAGAATGCTGTTCAGAAGATAAGACGATCAGACCTCACTGCCCTTCCCTGATACCGCCTGTCTTTTCCGCTATGAAAGGCAATACACGCTACATTACATCAAGAAAGCACAGAACAGCTCCACTGCTCTGTGCTTATTTATTAAAATCATGGGATCTCAGACGACCCTATCATTTTGTATAGAAAGGTTCTCCGACCTTCTTTGCACCCTCGCCGAACGGTGAATTTACCGGTGCTGCCATTATCGGGAACTTTGTAAGGAACATCTTGGACGATTCGCAGAGAGCATCGCCGATACTGCGGCTCTTCTCGCTGTCGGCATCGATATCCAGCGTGAACAGGTAAAATTCCTGCTCTCCCTGTTTCATCATGCAGAAATAAGCTTCTCTTACCTCCGGGTACTTTTCAAGCTTTTTCCTGAAAGCGCCGAGAACAGCTTCGGGAACATTCTTCGGCTTTCCGAACATCAGCTTTACTGTGTTGCCCTCAGCGGCAGCCCTGCGGGCTTTCTCCTGCTCGGCAACCGTATGCATCGCTTCGAGAAGGTGCGCGATAGCCTCCTGTGAGAAGATGATGTTCTGAGTCATAGGATTTATCACAAATCCATGTACCGCATCATTCTTCTGCTGAGCAAGCTGCGCGATCTGCGGGAAAACAACAACAATGGTGTTCACTCTTGCAGCCTTGTTCCACTTCTGAAATTCCTGTATATCAGTGAAAACAGTGAAATAGTTTTCACCCTTTGCGTTCTGTATGAGTTTGAAATTGAACTTCGCGTCCTTAGGTATGGCGATCCTTCCGTTGCCCTGAAGAGCATTTCCCTCTGCGTCGAGCACATCTACAGGTGCAAAAAATCTTGCTGTGAGGACCTTTTCGATAAGTGCCTTCTGGGTTTCCTTATTCTCGTCAGCCTTCAGTGCCTCCATTGCCTTTATAAGTTCTTCATTATGCAGATCGGGGAAAATGTCAGCAGGGTTCTGTGCCGCGGTATTTTCGCTGCCGCTCTCATTTTCGGGTGTAGGGAATTTTGTGATATTGTCAGCCATGATGTTTTCCTTTCGCTTTAGGGTACCTCTAAAAACCGCTTTGAAAAGAGAAAATGTGGCAGCCGTGTCGAAGACGAGGAAAGGCTCCGAAGGCTTGCTGGTCTGTCGGTCAGCCCCTCTGTCTCGC
>CAMOKN010000143.1 GCA_946617595.1 uncultured Clostridia bacterium | reverse complement strand
TTTCTTGATCTTTGAATATCAAGGGTCGTTAATTCGTTCTGGTTGCTGTTCAATTTTCAAGGTGCCTCGCCGTCTCGTTTCGACAGCTTTAATATTCTACCACATCTTTTTTCTTTTGTCAAGTACTTTTTTCAAAATTTTTGAATTTTTTGTCGGGATTTTTACCCCGGCTTACTTTCCATGCCTTTTTTGTGGTGGAACTTGTTTATTATATCACGTCTTTTTCCGAATGTCAAGTGTTTTTTTAAAATTTTTCGACTTTTTTTGTATTCTCTCTGACGAGCCTGTAAAACCGGCATTTTCACTCAAAAGTGATCTGGTTTATATCAAGCTTTGATACCGCGCCGGAAGCCGGAACAGCCTTTGCGACAAACCTTTCGGCATCTTCGATCATTCCCTCCGCATACGGCTTTGCTGTATCAAGTTCTGTCTTTGTGAGACGCATTACCTGCACACCCTGGGTATCTCTTGCAGCTTTCGGAAGCACAAGAGCCGTGTTGAATATCAGTATCTTGCCCGCCGCAGATTGCAGTATGAAATCAGCGTCATCGGTTATCTTATACATCGCAACAAGCTCCGAACCGTCAAAATATGCATTAGCAAGCTTCTTGCGCTTTGTCTTTGTCTCAAACGATGACAGCGGTACTTTCGCACATTTTCCGTTTTTGAAGAAAAGCACTATCTGTTCGCTGTAATCCTCTGTTGTTATCATCTTTATGATCTTTTCGTTCGGCTCCATTTCAAGCTTTGCGGGGACATAATCTCCCATCAGGCTTGCCTTCGTATCCGCAAAATCATTGACCGAGGATTTATATACCTGATATTTATCCGTAAAGAACAGCAGTTCTGTCTTCCCCGAAAGCTCCTGCTCAAAGATCATCTCGTCTCCCTCTTTGAGCTTCTGTTCACCGCTCATTCTGAGCGACTGTGCAGTGATCCGCTTGAAATATCCTTCCGCAGTAAGGAAGCAGTTCACAGTGTAGTCCGGTATCTGTTCTTCCTCTTCCTCCTCATCATCGAACGCCTCCGCAAACAAGGTACGGCGCGGCTGACCATACTTTTCTGATATCTCGGTGAGCTCGTTTATTATAAGCTTCTTGATCTTACGGGGACTTTCAAGGGTTTCTTCCATATCCTCTATATCGGCTTTGAGCTGATCTATCTCCTCTGTACGTTTGAGGATATATTCCCTGTTGATATGCCGCAGCTTTATTTCGGCAACATAGTCAGCCTGTATCTCGTCAATGCCGAATCCGATCATCAGGTTCGGCACGACCTCGGCTTCTTCATTCGTCTCTCTGATTATTTTTATCGCCTTATCTATATCGAGCAGTATCTTTTTCAGTCCGAGCAGCAGATGCAGCTTGTCTTTCTTCTTTCCAAGCTCAAAAAATATCATTCTCTTGACGCACTCGATACGGAATGATATCCATTCGCTCAGTATCTCATAAACGCCCATTACACGAGGGTTTCCGGCAATAAGAACATTGAAGTTGCAGGAAAATGCGTCCTGAAGCGGCGTAAGCCTGAACATCTTCCGCATGAACTCATCAGGGTCCTTGCCCTTTTTCAGATCAAACGTAAGTTTCAGTCCCGACAGATCAGTCTCGTCGCGGATATCGGAGATCTCGGTGATCTTTCCGAGCTTGACGAGTTCGAGCACCTTATCTATTATTGCTTCCACAGTCGTTGTCGGCGGAATCTCAGTCACTTCTATGCACCGCGAATCCTTGTCGAACGTATATTTTCCGCGGACTGTTATGTTTCCTCTGCCCGTTTTATAGATCTTCTGCATTTCTGCTTCGTCATAGACGATGAATCCGCCGCCGGGAAAATCCGGTCCCTGAAGCGTTGCGGAAACATCATGCTCGGGATCCTTCATCATAGCTATGGTAGTCTCGCAGACCTCACGGAGATTGAAGGAGCAGATATTGCTCGCCATTGAAACTGCGATACCGATGTTGTTATTCACCAGAACGGACGGGAACCTCACCGGAAACAGCACAGGCTCAGTCAGGGTATTGTCATAATTCGGAACAAAATCCACTGTATCCTTGTCAATATCTCCGAACAGCTCGGCGCAGATCGGGTCGAGCTTTGCTTCTGTATAACGCGAAGCGGCAAAGGACATATCGCGTGAATATGCCTTTCCGAAGTTTCCCTTGCTGTCGATATACGGGTGGAGCAGGGCGCCGTTTCCGCGTGCAAGTCTCACCATAGTTGCATAGATCGCCTGATCGCCGTGCGGATTGAGCTTCATTGTCTGTCCTACAATATTTGCGGACTTTGTTCTTGCACCTGTGAGCAGTCCCATTTTATACATAGTATAGAGCAGTTTTCTGTGAGACGGCTTGAATCCGTCTATTTCAGGCAGTGCGCGCGAAACTATTACGCTCATGGCATAGGGCATATAGTTTTCTTCGAGCGTATCTACTATATTCTTTTGTTCTATTATTCCCGCGCCCTCGATATAGGCATCTATCTTTGCGGGCTTATTCACAGTCGGTTCTTTTCTCTTTTTCATATCTGTATTTCCTGTTTTTCTTTAATTTGCAGAAACTTTCGTGCCTGAACGCGAAGCAAGTAAAGTTTTTTGGAAAGGGGTTTGGGGGAAAACCTTTTGTTCACAAAAGGTTTCCCCCAATCTCGAGCGCAGCGACCTCTCGATTCTCCCGAGCGCTCAAAGCAGGACGCTTTGAGTTTTTCGCCAAGAGCGCGCAAGGACGCGCGCAAT
Source organism: uncultured Clostridia bacterium (assembly GCA_946617595.1). GTDB lineage: Bacteria > Bacillota > Clostridia > Oscillospirales > Ruminococcaceae > Ruminiclostridium_E. The sequence goes on along the minus strand of CAMOKN010000143.1, from coordinate 6,860 downwards.
TAAGCGAAAAACAAGCGGCTGCTCTCAGCTAAGATCGAGGTCATCTAAATATCTGCTGCCGAACTCGGCGATATAGTCCTTGCGTCCCTGAAGGTTATCTCCGAGGAGCAGGTCGAACATTTCCTGCGTTCTTTCGGCATCGGAGGGCAGCACCTTTATGAGTCTGCGGGTATCCGGGTTCATAGTTGTCAGCGACATCATCTCCGGCTCGTTCTCACCAAGACCTTTTGAGCGCTGTATCGTGTACTTCTTATCGCCGACATCTGCAAGTATCCTGGTTTTCTCAGCTTCGGTATATGCGAAATAAGTTTTATCCTTTGTATTTATCTCGTAGAGAGGGGACTCGGCGATATACACAAGACCTTCACGAATCAGTGTGGGAGTGAGCCGGTAGAGCATCGTCAGAACGAGCGTGCGGATCTGAAATCCGTCCACATCGGCATCGGTGCAGATAACGACCTTGTTCCAGCGCAGATTATCAAGGCTGAAGCTGGACAGATCCTTGTTTGCCTTTGAAGTGACCTCGACTCCGCAGCCGAGCACTCTTATCAGATCGGTTATTATCTCGCTCTTGAATATCTTGTCGTACCCTGCTTTGAGGCAGTTCAGGATCTTTCCGCGTATCGGCATTACCGCCTGATAATCCGAGTCGCGCGCAAGCTTTACAGAACCGAGCGCCGAGTCACCCTCAACTATATATATCTCGCGCTTTGTGACATCCTTGCTGCGGCAGTCAACAAATTTTTCTACGCGGTTAGAAAGATCGAGAGTTCCGGTAAGCTTTTTCTTTGTGCCTGCACGTATCTTGTCGGCATTTTCGCGGGCACGCTTGTTAATTATTATCTGTTCGCATATTTTTACGGCTTCATCGGGATTCTCGATAAAATATATCTCAACGCAGTGTTTGAGCCAGTCCCTCATTGCCTCATAAATAAACTTGTTCGTGATCGACTTTTTTGTCTGATTCTCATAGCTCGTCTGAGTTGAGAAGTTCGAGGAAATAAACACGAGACATTCTTCAATATCCGAAAATTTGATCGAGCTTTCGCCTTTGTTGTATTTGCCGGTATTTTTCAGATAGGTGTCTATCTGCGAGGTGAGCGCCTGTGACATTGCCTTGTCGGGGCTTCCGCCGTGTTCGAGCCACGATGAATTGTGGTAGTGTTCAACCAGCTTGACCTTGTTGGAAAAAGCTATCGCAACGTGCAGCTTGACTTTGTATTCGTCCTTGTCGTCACGGTCTTTTCCGACACGCTGAGCTGTCCAGTCCTGCGGAGTTCCGATAGCGGTATCTCCCACGATCTCTTTGAGATAATCGGTTATGCCGTGCTCATAGCAGTATTCAGTTTCCTCGAAAGTGCCGTCCTCCTGCTCAGAGCGGTAAACAAACACAAGTCCGTCATTAACTATCGACTGTCTGCGCAGCACATCATCGAGGTACTCGTCACCGATATCAATGTCGGTAAATACGTCAAGATCGGGCTTCCAGCGTATCACAGTTCCGGACTGCCCGGAAGATTTCGAGCGTATGAAGCCCTTGCCCTCTTTGTCGCCGGTAACGTTGAAGCCTTTTTCAAAGCGAAGGGAATAATGCCATGTGCCGTTGTCGGCTTCAACGGACATATATTCGGAGGAGAACTGAGTTGCACACAGTCCCAGACCGTTCAGACCAAGCGCGAATGAGTAATTGTCACCGCTGTTGTTGTCATATTTTCCGCCTGCATAGAGCGTGCAGAACGCAAGCTCCCAGTTGTATTTATCTTCATTTTTGTTGAAGTCTATCGGGATACCGCGACCCATATCCGCAACTTCAAGCGACATATCCGCATATCTTGTTATGACAATGCGCTTTCCGTATCCCTCTCTTGCTTCGTCTATGGAGTTTGAAAGTATCTCGAAAACCGAGTGACGGCAGCCCTCAACTCCGTCCGATCCTAATATTACTGCCGGACGCTTGCGGACCTGATCCGGTCCTTTCAGAGATTTCAGACTGTTATCGTCATAGCTTTTCTTTGCCATCTTATCACCTTTTTTCAGAATATACCCGAATATTATAGCACATTTCCGAAAAAAAAACAAGTGTTTTTTTGTGTCTGTCCCCGCTTCTTTCGGAACGCCGCGCAGCACAATGCTGCTGAAGTTGCCGCAAAAAAGCGCAGGAGGCACACATAAAAGCGGCACCACAAAGAAAGCAAAGGCGAATCCCGCTCCGCGGAACCTGAAAAGTCACTTCACAATTCTTGCAAATGCTTTTTGACAAAATGGACCCTCTCCCGTAAAGGAGAGGGTGAGCGTATCATTCAAGATCGTAAGGCAGAAGTTTCAGCAGCTTATCGTTCGGAACTATATCTCTGAGCAGGTTCACTGTCTGTGCTTTCTCATTCTCGTTCTGCGGCAGATTATAGGTGAACCTTATCTCGATATCCCCTACATCGGGCTTTGTGTAGCCCATTACCGCAAGTGCGTTTGCAATGAGCGACAGACGTATGCGCAGACCCTCTGTGAAATATCTCTCTTTCACCTTTGTCATCTGCTCAAATGCGAGAAGCTTGTATTTCATAGCCACACCGGAGGTATTCCCCGAAAAGCTCTCGTCATTCATGCACGGCACTCCGCTGAACTTGTGTATATCTTCTTCGAGCGACTTTCTGAGTATATCCACCGAGCTTTCGTCGAACTGTCTTGTGAGCCACTTGGCATCTCCCGTATCATCTATCGTCATTACGCCGTATTTCTTGATAGCGTTGTATGTGCTTGTTTCTTCTTCCGCAGTATCGCCGAGTATCTGCCCCTTTATCACGAGGATAGAATCTACGAACTGTTCTTTGTCATTCACACGGTCGGACTGGAGAGTGTTGTACGCGTCGATGAGCGTTGTCACCTGCTCAAAGTCGCCCTGTTTGTCCCAGTTGTTGTAATATTCGATTATCGGAACTCCGCCGAAGAAATGCTCATACGTATTGACTGTTCCGGTAATGCTGAATGACGGACTTGTGAAAAATTCGCAGACCGTCTTTTCATCGCAAAGATAAACGCGATACCCCGATCTGTAGCCCTCATCGTTTGTCACAGGCATATAATATACTCCGAAAAGCGGCTTCTGCTCAACAGTATCGTCGTACACGACAAACGCACTGCGCGGATCGAGACTTGCGAGCTTGATCTCCCCCTCAGCGGTCATATAGAGCATCTCATACGATACTCCGTAGATCGAACCGAATCTTGCAAGATCAATGTCCTGCGTCTCACTGTCGCAGCGTTTGAGCACGTCCTTTATCACGGAGATATCCTTTCCACTGCGGCTGGAATACTTTACGGGCGTTCCGAGAAAATATCCGGTCGTACAGTCGGTGATATATTTTGCATGATTGCAGACAAGACGGTTATTTGCGGCATTTTTATCCTTGGTTCTCGACAGGATATCGTGTTCGCCGATGTAATAGCTGTAAAGCCTGTCCATACGGTCTGTCTCAAGCGAATGTTTGAGAATGAATTTCACCGCGAGCTGCGGTGTTATTTTTGTTTCAGCTGAAATAGTAAACATAATTCCTCCAATATTTCTTTTTTTTCTGCACAGTGGCTTTTAGAGGTTCCCTTTAGCTTCTCACAAGCCGAGCTTACGCTTGTCTATGATGCCGACATTTTTGCGCGAGAAGCGTTCTTCGAGAGCATAACGGACGGCATCTATCGTGTGGTTGTTTTTGTCGGGATAGCCGCTGCGGAATCCCCCGTTTCCGTCGCTCTCGAATTTGTAGCCGGTGAACTCTCTTGCCGCGTTAGGACAGCGGACAGGATCTATAACTATAGCACTCAGATCGCACAGGCGTCGGATACCGTATTCGACCGAGCCCTGTCCTTTTTTTGCGGGACGGACATTTATTCCCCGTGCGCGCAGTTCATCGTTAGAGCGAGGTTCGGCGCTGTCCGCGGTTATGACATATCTTTTCGGGTCCATACTGCCGATCACTGACGCTATTTCATCAAACCGGGCTCCGCACTTATAAAATTCCTCAAAAATATAAAGCGTCCGTGAAGAATTTTCATACGCAGTCCCGATATAGACGAACGGATCCGCCCCGTAGCCCCAGTCGATGCCCCGATATGTCCGCTCAAATGAACTTATCTGATGACCGGATATTGCAGCAAGCCGGACATTTCTGAACACCTCGTCGCCGGTGCCGTTTATCATTCCGAGATACTCATTTTCATACCGCTTCGGGTCATTCTTTTTCAGGAATTCAGCCTCCGCGACAAATGCACGTCCCAGCCACTTTTCAGGCACACTTCTGTAATCACTCCTGTGCAGCAGCCTGTCGGCGCGCGGGACTGCGAATGCCGAATTGACAGGATCCGCAGCCGAGCGCGGCGGATTATAGGTATAAAAACAAAAAAACCGCCCCTCACCACGGATAAGCGATTGATTTATTGTATCTATCTCCTTCATTCCCGAAAACTGGTCGGCTTCTTCATACCAGATATACTTTACCCTGCCCTGCGAAAACTTGACCGATTTAAGCTTTCGAGGATCGTCCGCACCGCACATCACGATCTTCTGACCGGTAGGCTTATAAATAAGCTCGGGTATGCTGATGTGACCGTCCCATAAGTCACCTGCACCGAGCATATCGACTGCCCACATGAGCTGCTCATAAACACTTGTGCGAAGCTTGTTAGCCACCTTTCGCAGTGCCACCCCGTTTGCCTGACTGTCCTGCATTATTCCCCGTATAATTTCAAGACTCGCAAACGATGATTTACAGCTTCCGCGTCCTCCGCAAAGGGCGTAATGAGTATGCGAACCTTCCGCAATATCGCGGTGTACCTCAATAAACGACGGCGCTATGAGTTCAGCGAAATCGGTCGTCCGATATCAGATCGGCAGGACTTTCGGCACATTCTCCTGCCGGCGCATAGCCCACAAGCTTCACAAGCTCCTTTGCCGCGGATATCCGGGTATTCTCACTGTTCTCCTCATCGCGCATAAATGCTGTGAGATACTCGCATATCTCGTTCTTGTCCGCTATCGCACTGTCTTTCTTTTCCGGCATATTATCCCTCCTTTACTTAAAGGCAATACCGCGCAAAAGAGAAACCTTCAAAAGCCATGCGTAATTTCTGTACAATCTGACGGCGCAATCTCCGCCCTCTCTTTGTGCGGTATAGCCTTGTAAATTAAAACCGATACGGGAATTTCCCATACCGGTTTACATTAGCATTATATCATACAGACTGCGGACATACAAGGACATTTTTTCACAGTTGTGTATGCGTGGTGCGTAAGCACATAATATCAGTCTCATTCTCATTTACAGTAACAGTAACAGTATCAGTTTCATTTACATTATCAGTATCATTATCAGGTTGTTTTGGTTGTTTTGCTTGTTTTTTCAACCATTTGGTTGTTTTGGTTGTTTTCAAAAAAGACCTGCACAGCTCAGCCGTACAGGTCTGGTGTATATTATGTCTTAACAAGCTTTCTGAAATGTTCGCCGCGTTCCTCAAAATTCTTGTAGAAACCATAGCTTGCAGCTGCGGGAGAAAGGAGACAGAGCTTCTTTGTAACTTTCTTAGCATGACCAACAGCGTCCGCAAGATCCGCCGCGGTGTATATACTGTGTTTTGCGTGATCGAGCCGAGGTGCGATCTTATGCCCGCTGTCGGGCAGGAGTATGACATTTTCAATATCCGAATCGTTCAGAAAATCCACAAGCTCGGTGTAGTCGATCCCTCTGTCCATTCCGCCGACAATGATCGTATCCACAGCCGGAAATGCCCTGACAGCGGCTATTGCGGTACTCGGGCAGGTGCTTATGCTGTCGTTTATATATGATACGCCATTCACGACACCCACACATTCAAGCCGGTGTTTCAATCCGCGGAAATCCGCAACAGCCGGAATGATATCCTCATTTTTGCAGCCGAGCTTCTTTGCGATAAACATAGCTATCCCTATGTTGTAGAGGTTATGTCTGCCGAGAAGCTGAGTTGAAACATCAAACCGCTCACCGAGAATAACCACAGTGCTGCCGTCAACACAGATATCCGCTTTTTCATCAAGACTTGCGGTTATGATATCCGCAGCGATACCTGACGGAGCTATCGACTTGTTTATTATAAGAGTATCTTCAGCTGTCTGGTACTTGTAGATATTTTCCTTGCAGGTGCGGTAGGCGGCGAAATCGACGTAGTGATCGAGGTGTTCCTCGAAGATATTGAGATACACCGCGATATCGGGAGAAGCCTGCACATATTCGAGCTGGTGGCATGACATCTCACAGACTATGATCGTATCTTCCTCAAACTCATTGATCCTTTCAAGCGGCGGAACTCCGATATTTCCGATAAGCTCGGCTTTTTTTCCGCAGGCTTTGAGGATATGATATGTGAGACTGGAAGTAGTGGATTTCCCCTTTGTTCCGGTGATCCCGACGATCGTATTTTCACAGAACCGGAGAAGAAGGTCGGTCTGACTTGTTATCTTAGCTTTTACCGCGTCTGAGACATCGTTAAAAAGCGCGATCCCGGGAGCTTTCATAATAATATCGTATTTATCGAGTCCGGCGAGGTAATTTTCTCCGCTGATGATCGGAATACCTCTGGTTTCCTCACATGAGACATCGTTTTTATCCGCTATGGTTATATTACAGTCAATATTTTTCAGAAGCGAGAGGGTCGAGCGTCCTTCTCTGCCGAAGCCGAGAATGAGAACATTCTTACCCTTGAAAAATTCATTCAGTTTTGTTTTAAGCACATTCATAACTATCCTTATAAAAGTTCTAAAGTCGCAGGGACTCACGGATCCAGCCGCGAAGCTATTCGCCTTTCAGGAGGGTGGGAGAGAGGTGGGGTCTGGGGAGGAG
>CAMOKN010000142.1 GCA_946617595.1 uncultured Clostridia bacterium | reverse complement strand
TCTGCCCTGCACCCGCTGGGGCTCTGCCCCCGTCCCCGCTTCTTTCGGAACGCCGAAAGAAGCAAAGGCGAATCCCGTTAAAACGGAACTTGAAAAGTCACTTCACATTTCATGTAAATACTTTTTTGACAGACTGACCTTTTGTAAACAAAAGGTTCTCTCCGGAAAGAAAAACAGTTGTGTCGCTTGGCAACAGAGCTTACATTTAAGCTTGATATTATTATATATGATTTACCATAGATATTCAAGAGCAAAAATTCACAAATATATGGATTAACCATATATATTTTTGTTTATTATAACAAGGAGTGCTATGAGAACTGAAGCGCAGAAAAGAGCAGAAGATAAATATAGAAAATCAGATAAATTTAACAGAACGATCATTGGCTCGAATATGACAAAATCCGAAGCTGAAAAAATACGAGAAGCAGCTGCTAAGTTTGAAACCACACCATCGAAATTCATGCTGAATGCGGCGCTTTACTGTATCAAGAATGACATAGATCCAAGAAAAGAATAAGTAAATACCACTGAGACGGAGCACCAATACGCTCCGTCTTTTTTCAGGAGCAGATACATACCCGCTTCGGCAGACCCCCGAGCCGGCTGAGGAGCGATCTGCCGACGACCCGGCGAGGGGCGGCGCTCTTTGGTTACTTTCTCTCGACGAGGAGAGAAAGTAACTCGCCACGCTTGCACGAGATGAAGACAGATGAACTGTTCTTTTTGCGGGCGAAAAGAACCAAAAACATCGTCGGCAGGCTGAGCAGCGATCTGCCGACGGGCTGCCCTACGCAAAAAGAATCAAATTCCGCTTATTTTATGCAAAATGTGTTGCAAAATTTCCTGTTTTGTATTATAATAGTAGAGTATGACAAAAGAAACAAAAAGAAGGCAAGAGAAATGGAAAGCTTTGAATTTCTGAAAGACCTTGCGCTGATAATAGTGACAGCAAAGGTATTCGGACTCATCGCAAACAAACTTAAAGCGCCGCAGGTAGTCGGCGAAATAATCGCAGGACTGATACTCGGTCCGTCAATACTCGGGTGGGTCGGTCAGTCAGAATTTCTGTCCCGTATGTCAGAGATCGGCGTTATACTGATAATGTTCGGTGCCGGACTCGAAACAAACATGAAGGATCTTCTCAAAACAGGTCCCAAAGCACTTCTGGTGGCACTCGTTGGTGTCATCGTTCCGCTTATAGGCGGTTCTCTCACATATATGCTGATATTCGGATTCAGCGAATTCGGAAGCGAGCAGTTCATGCGTGCAGTCTTCATCGGAACGATAATGACCGCAACGTCAGTCGGTATAACCGTACAGACCCTTAAAGAACTCGGACACCTTAAAGGACACGTCGGAATGCTGATAATGAGTTCCGCAATAATAGACGATATAATCGGTATCATCGTGCTGACATTCGTTATCGGATTCAAAAACCCTGATTCAAAGATCATAGATGTCGTGCTGCAGACAGGTGAGTTCATTCTGTTCAGCGTGCTGTGCGGAATAATCAGCTACTACCTGTTCAAGTTCATAGACAAGCGATACCCCCATAAGAGAAGGATCCCCATTCTCGGACTCGCGCTGTGTATGATAATGGCGTACTCCGCCGAAAAGTTCTTCGGCATCGCGGATATCACAGGCGCGTATGTGGCAGGACTCATTCTCTGCAACCTCAGAGATTCGGAATATATCGCAGAAAAAATGGATATAAGCTCATATATGATGTTCGGTCCCGTTTTCTTTGCAAGTATCGGACTTAAAACCCAGTTCGACGGGTTTACCCCTGCCCTGCTGCTGTTCTCGGCTGCATTTGTGTTCACTGCACTGATCACAAAGGTGATAGGCTGCGGCGCAACCGCAAAACTGCTCGGCTACAGCTGGCGTGACAGCGCAAAAGTAGGCGTCGGAATGATGACACGCGGCGAGGTCGCACTGATAGTCTCACAGAAAGGTCTGTCCGTGGGACTTATGGATCCGCTCTACTTCACATCGGTAATATTGCTTATAATCATTTCGTCTATAACTACTCCGATCATTTTGAAACTGCTGTACAAGGGCGAAAAAAAGCCGGAAGAGCCCGATGCACCCAATGCGCTGCCTGCTGAGAGCCAATGACGAGAATCACAAAAATTATTTCATTCAATATGATGATATTGGTAAAATAGGCGAAAATCCGATGGGCTATTGACAAGAAATCTAAAATATGTTATCATACTACTATGATAATTGATTATCGTATTACTATACTAAAGCGAGACTACGAATATGAGAAAGTATGACCTTATTACGCCCGAGGGTACGCGGGATCTGATATTTGACGAGTGCGCGGCACTTCGCAGCATCAGCGAAAAGCTCCGCGTGATATACACCGGACACGGCTTCTCTGAGGTGATAACGCCCGGGCTCGAATTTTTTGATGTATTCAACAGCAAGTCCCGACATTATTCACAGGAAGTGCTGTACAAGCTGTCCGACGCAAAGGGCAGGATAATGGTGCTCAGACCGGATTCCACAATGCCGATAGCAAGACTTGTGGGTACAAGACTGCGTTCGAGCGCACTGCCGCTGAAACTGTTCTACAACCAGACAATATACCGCGCAAACCCGAAGGAGAGCGGCAGAGACGATGAGTTCTTCCAGAGCGGGATAGAGATAATCGGCGGCGATGTGATGAGAGCGGATATAGAAGCGCTGTCGATCGCTGCTGAGGTAATGGAGTCGATCGAAGCGGACGACTACAGATTCGAGATAGGCGACAGCGGATTCTTCGCCCTGCTGTTCTCAAAGCTGGGGCTGAGTGACCGTGAGCTTGACGATCTGAGAGAATATGTGATGTTCAAGAGCTATCCGGCACTGGACGAAATGCTCGGAAAGTTCGGAGACAACAAGTACGCAAAAGCGATAGCAGGACTTTCAAGACTCTTCGGAGGAAGAGAGATATTTGACGAAGCGCGGAAAATACTTCCGGAAGAAGCAATGCCGGTACTTGAACGCCTTGAAAAGGTCTATGATACTGTCTGCCGCCTCGGAATGGGTGACAAGGTGACTGTCGATCTCGGTATAGTCAGCAAGAATGAGGATTATTACACCGGAATAGTGCTTAACGGGTATATCTCCGGGTACGGAATGCCTGTTCTGACCGGCGGAAGATATGACCGTATGCTGGCGGATTTCGGCGCGGATATTCCCGCAACAGGATTTGCGGTAAACGAAAGCGCGGTCGCAGAAGCGCTGCTCAAACGCTCAGGGGGAATGCTGATCCCTGCCCCGGACGTTATGATATATTCCGACGAGGACAGCGTGGTCGAAGCGGTAAAGCATTGCAGAAAGCTCATAAGCGAAGGAATGACAGCGGAATATGCGGATCTTCCCACAAAGGAAGAAGCGCGCAGGCTTGCTGAGAGCCGCGGGATAAAACGGCTCGATACAGTTGCGGCAGACGGCGTAACTTCTGAAAATATAGGCTGAGGAGGACGGTTCTGTGAACGATAATAAAGCAATAAGGATCGCCCTCACAAAAGGGCGTCTCGAAAAAGACACCGTAGGACTTTTTGAGAAAATGGGATTTGATGTCGGTGAGCTTCGTGACAAGGGCAGAAGGCTGATACTGAACATTCCCGGACAGAACATGGAGGTCGTGCTGGCGAAGGCTGCCGATGTCATAACATACGTGGAGCTGGGAGCCTGCGATATCGGAGTTGTCGGAAAAGACACGATACTTGAGCACGGCGGAAAATACTTCGAGATAGCGGATCTCGGATTCGGTCGGTGCAAATTCGCGCTTGCAGGAAAAAAGGGTACCGATTTCTACGGAGGAGTCGGAGTAAAGACAGTTGCAACTAAATATCCGGCGGTAACACGACATTTCTTCGAGGGAAAACGCATGGACGTGGATATCGTGAAGATCGAAGGCTCTGTCGAGCTGGCACCGCTTTTGAAGATAGCAGACGGTATCGTCGATATAGTTGAAACAGGAACAACACTCAGGGAGAACGGTCTTGAAGTCATCGAAGACGTTGTGCCGATCTCCGCAAGACTGATCGTGAATACGGTCAGCATGAAGCTGAAAAAAGAAAGAATAGAGGAGCTTGCCGCTAAAATGAAGGAAGCTCTCGGTGAATAGAAAGGAACAAAAATGATCGGAACTATTTATGCCGACGGAAGCGAAAAGGCTTTTTTAAAGGAAGTCGAGAAAAGAAGCGGCGAGATAAACGCGGATGTTGAAAAGACAGTCCGTGCGATAATCGCCGATGTAAGGGAAAACGGAGATAAGGCGGTCAGAGAATACACCGCGAAGTTTGACTGCCCCGATGTCAGATATTACCGCGTTCCGCAGGAAGTTATACAGGACGCGCTCACAGAAGCGGATCAGGATCTGGTGGATTCGCTGCTCAACTGCATCGAAAAGATAACAGCATTCCACGAGAAACAGAAGCAGAACGGATATATGATGACGGACGAGTCAGGCTGTATCCTCGGTCAGAGGGTCAGAGGACTCGACAAGGTAGGACTTTATGTTCCCGGCGGTACTGCCGCATACCCGTCATCGGTGCTGATGAATGCAATACCCGCAAAGATCGCAGGCGTAGGCGAGATCGTAATGGTGACACCGCCGCTCAAAGACGGCACGCCTAACAAGGATATACTTGTTGCCGCTGCGCTCTGCGGAGTTGACAGCATCTTCATGTGCGGAGGCGCACAGGCAGTAGCTGCTCTGGCATACGGAACAGAAGAGATACCGAAGGTATCTAAAATAGTCGGTCCCGGAAATATATTTGTCGCAACAGCGAAAAAACTGCTGTACGGAACTGTGGATATCGACATGATAGCAGGTCCGAGTGAGATACTTGTCGTTGCTGACGATACTGCTGACCCGAAATATCTTGCCGCCGATCTCATGTCGCAGGCAGAACACGACAAGCTCGCAAGCGCGATACTCATAACGACAAGTGAGCGCATTGCAAAAGAGACTGCCGATGAGATAGAGCGTCAGATGCAGACGCTCGAACGCAGGGAGATAATCGACTATTCACTCACAAATTACGGAAAGATAATCATTGCTAAGAGCATATATGATGCCTGCGATATCGCAAACGCACTTGCTCCGGAGCACTGTGAAGTTGTTGCGAAGGATCCGCTTGAATTCATCGGAAAGATAATAAATGTCGGATCGCTGTTCCTCGGAGAATACGCTCCCGAGCCTCTGGGAGACTACTACGCAGGACCGAACCATGTTCTTCCCACCAGCGGAACAGCGAGATTCTTCTCGCCCTTGTCGGTTGACAGCTTCATAAAGAAGTCAAGCTATATCTATTACACAGCCGACGCGCTCAATGCGGCTGCCGATGATATAATAAGGGTAGCCGAACGTGAAAGGCTCACCGCACACGCAAATTCAATCAAAGTAAGAATAGAAGATCTGCGCAAGTGAGAGGTCCATACAGGACCGGAAAGGAAATGATATGTCAGAATGGGAAAACAATGTCAGAAAACCTGAGCCCTACACACCCGGCGAACAGCCGAAGGACAGGGATATCATAAAGCTCAACACCAACGAGAACCCCTATCCCCCCGCTCCGGCAGCGGCGCAGATACTGAAGGATTTCAGATATGCCGATCTGCGTCTTTATCCCGATCCGCAGGCTTCGGACCTCGTAAAGGCGATAGCCGACACTTACAGCGTAAAGCCGTCACAGGTGTTTGTCGGAAGCGGATCGGACGATGTGCTTTCAATGTCATTCCTGACATTTTTCGCGTCGGACAAGCCGGTGCTGTTCCCCGAAATAACGTATTCGTTCTATGATGTGTGGGCGGAGCTCTATGGAGTCCCCTACGAACAGATACCGCTCAAAGACGATCTGACCATTGACCCTGCTGATTATATGAAGGAAAACGGCGGCATAATATTTGCGAACCCGAATGCTCCCACAGGTATTTTTATGGAAACAGATGCTGTTGAAAAAATACTGAGTGAGAATCCGAGATCTGTAGTCATAGTTGATGAAGCTTATATAGATTTCGGCGGAACAAGCTGTCTGCCGCTTATAAAAAAATATGACAATCTTCTGGTAGTACAGACTTTCTCAAAGTCACGCAGTATGGCAGGACTGAGGATAGGTTACGCTATCGGAAGCGAAAAGCTCATACAGTATCTGAATGACGTGAAATTCTCGGTAAATTCATATACGATGAACAGGCTTACCATTCTCTGCGGAGCCGCTGCCGTCAAGGATACGGCATACCTCAAAGAAACAGCGGCAAAGATCATCAAGACAAGAGAACATTCAAAAAAAGCCCTCATAAGACTCGGTTTTGAAGTTACCGACTCCAAGGCAAACTTTATTTTCGTAAAGCACAAGACTGCCGATGCAAAGAAGATATTCGAGGAACTCAAAAAGCGCAGGATCTACGTCCGCTACTGGGACAAGCCGATAATAAAGGATTATCTGCGGATAACCATAGGTACAAGCAGCGATATGCTCAAGCTTTATGACGCACTTGAAGAGATACTCAAGTGAAAGATGTCAGGAGCTGTGCAGAATACGACCTGCTATTAAAGGGAACCTCTAAAAACCCATTTGAGAGAAAACGAGTCATCCGCGTCGAATATTTCGTCAAGTCTCCTCACCTTGCACCAGCAAGCCTTCGGAGCCTTTCCTCGTCTTCGACACGGCTGTCACGTTTTCTCTTGTCAAAGCGGTTTTTAGAGGTACCCTAAAGACCGGATACCCTTAAAAGGTGAGAACATGAACAGAATT
>CAMOKN010000141.1 GCA_946617595.1 uncultured Clostridia bacterium | reverse complement strand
TTCTGTCCTGACCTTCCACTGCGGCGAACGAATCTGTTTCCGTTCGTCGCTACGCTCCTCTCGGAAACAGATTCGTTTTTCGCTTTTCTAGTCTCACATCATTGACAAATGGACATTTTCTGAGCTGTATTTCAGCTGTCCGGATCTCTTGAAAAAATTCGTTTCTATCGGAGATTAGAAAAAAGAATGAAAATTTTGTGAAATTCACATAAAAATAATAAAAATTTCAAAAAATACTTGTAAATTTTAATGCTGTATGGTATAATATGTATATCAAGGACTTATGTCCGATCGAAAGGAATGATCAAAGCAATGAAGGTTCAGATCACAGCAAAAAAAATGCAGTTAAGTCCGAGCTTCAACGAATATGCAGAGGAAAGACTTTCCTCAAAGCTCGACAAGTTCTTCGGCAGTGAGGCAAAAGCCAAGATAATACTTAGCTCCATCAAAAATAAGATCATTTTGGAATTGACCGTTGAGTATAACGGAATGATCTTCCGCGCGGAACAGTCCGCAGAGGATAAGAACGATGCCCTCGATTCTTGCATCGACAAGATCGTTCGCCAGATCAGAAAAAACAAGACACGCCTCGCTAAACAGCTCCGCGACAGCACATTCACAGACAAGTTCGAGACTGTTCCGGACGAACAGGTGGATTATGAGGTAATCAAACATAAAAAATTCGAGCTTCGCCCGATGTCCGTAGAAGAAGCGATACTACAGATGAATCTGCTCGGCCATACGTTCTTTATGTTCAAGAATGCTGAAACAGGCGATGTAAACGTGGTTTATAAAAGAGCCGACGAAAATTACGCCGTTCTTGAACCAAGCAAATAAGTTCTCAGGCATCTCCGTTAAACCGGAGATGCTTTAGTTTTCGGAGCTCCTGCTCATTACCTGCTTATGAAGATCAATACAATCAAAAAACTGAAGCCGGCGGTATGGGCAGCCTTCGCGATATATACCGCGGTTATGCTGTGGCTGCTTATATTCCAAAGGCTTTTGGCCGGAAGTTTCGTATCGGCGGAGCTTCCTGACAGATTCCAGTTTATCCCGTTCAGGACTGTTTCTGAATTGGCGGAGATGTTAAGTGCATTCTCAATCAATGACTTCGCATTCAGAAATATTGCAGGCAACATTGTGCTTTTTATCCCGATCGGGATATTCCTGCCTGTTTTATTCCGCAGTCAGCGGAAATTTCTTTTTATGCTGACAACAACAGTTATCACGATCTGCCTGATCGAGCTTATCCAGGCATTAACAGCCCTTGGTACCTGCGATATTGACGATCTTATCCTGAATACGGCAGGCGCGTGCATCGGTTATCTCATATTCAGACTTGTATCCGGCAGAAATAAAAAAGACGAATCTTCCGATCCGTCTTAGATGCTCTGCCGGAGCCTTCCCCGACAATTATGCTCTTACATCCATGAGAGCCCCGCGTCCGTCCGCAGACGGTACGGCTTCTGAAATGCTTTCCATCATTCTCGCGTTAGCAGCTTCGTCCATATTCATGGCATTCTTGAGCATTGCGAGTGATGCTTGTGTAGCTACCTTCGACTGGGACAATCCTATCGACATAGTAGCCATGAGGTCTGTAAAACCATCCATTTAAAAGCACCTCCTTCATCCTTGTAAGTATATTATAACGTAACTTTCCTGTAATTACAATCGGTATTTATGCCAATATTTAACATATTTTTTTAGTTATTTTGCTGTAGTGCGCTTTCTCGCCGATATTTCGGTCTTCTGAACAGCGGGCTTCTTTTTTTCTCCCCTTATGATAGTCGGAGCTTCTTCGCCCTTTACGCACTTCTCGCTTATTACTACCTTGGTGATAGAATCATCACTTGGAGTATCAAACATCGTATCATTGAGGATAGATTCGAGAATGGAGCGCAGTCCTCTTGCACCTGTCTTGCGTGCAATAGACTTCTTCGCTATCTCCCTGAGCGCTTCCTGCTCTATCTCAAGTTCAACACCGTCAAGACTGAACAGATAGCTGTACTGCTTGACTATTGCGTTCTTGGGTTCGACAAGTATCTGTATCAGCGCATCTTCATCGAGTTCATCAAGCACCGCGATCACCGGAAGTCTTCCGACAAGCTCGGGGATAATGCCATATTTTACAAGATCATCAGGCTCTACCGAATGAAGGATCCTGTTGAGGGACTTGTCTTTTTTATCGGTTATTTCCGCACCGAAGCCCAGTGAAGATGAGTTGATGCGCGCGGATATGGTCTTGTCGATCCCGTCGAAAGCTCCGCCGCAGATAAACAGGATATTTTTCGTGTTGATCTGAATGAACTCCTGATTCGGGTGCTTTCTGCCGCCCTGAGGAGGAACATTTGATACCGTACCCTCAACGATCTTCAGCAATGCCTGCTGTACGCCCTCGCCGCTTACATCACGGGTTATGGAGGTGTTTTCCGAGCGTCGTGAGATCTTGTCGATCTCGTCGATGTATATGATTCCGTGTTCGGCAGCTTCTATATCATAATCCGCAGCCTGAATGAGCCTGAGCAGCACATTCTCAACGTCCTCACCGACATATCCTGCCTGAGTAAGAGTTGTTGCGTCCGCTATTGCGAACGGGACGTGCAGCACAGTTGCAAGAGTCTGAGCGAGCATGGTCTTTCCGACACCGGTAGGACCGAGCAGCAGAACATTACTCTTTTGCAGCTCAACTCCGGCTGTTCCCTCATCATTTGCAAGAGTCCTCTTGTAGTGGTTATAGACAGAAACGCAGAGAGTCTTCTTTGCTTCTTCCTGACCTATGATATACTGATCGAGAACTGCCTTTATATCGGCAGGCTTTACTGCACCGCGAGGTTCGCTGTAACTGCGTTTTGTCTGATTTGTGCGTTTTTTCGGCGCGGGTATTTCGGAGATATCGCCCTCATCAAGCAGCATACGGTAAGATGCAAGGACACATTCGCTGCATATCGCCGCATTATTTGAATAGAGCATTCTTACAACTCTGTCGTCGGATTTTCCGCAAAAACTGCATCTGAGCATGATGGGAATTCCTTTCCAAAGGGCGCTTGCCCTTATCTCTTGTCTATGACCTTATCAATGAGCCCGTATTCGAGAGCCTCCTGCGCGGTCATGAAATTATCTCTGTCCGTATCTCTCTCGATGACCTCGATCGGCTGACCTGTCATCTCGGAGTACATTCTGTTCATCTTCTGCTTGATCGCAACGATATGCTTTGCGTGAATCTCGAAATCTGATGCCTGAACTCTGCCTGTTCCGCCGAGAGGCTGGTGTATCATGATCTCACTGTTGGGAAGAGCGAGTCTCTTTCCCTTTGCACCTGCCGCAAGCAGGAACGATCCCATTGACGCAGCCATTCCCATACAGATAGTGGATACATCGCACTTGATATAATTCATCGTGTCGTATATCGCCATACCGTCGGTTATCGAACCTCCGGGGCTGTTTATATACAGGCAGATATCCTTTTCGGGATCCTGACCTTCGAGAAACAGGAGCTGAGCAACTACGAGTCCGGCTGTTACCGAATTTACTTCCTCGTGAAGCATTACGATCCTGTCGTTCAGGAGTCTCGAATAAATATCGTATGCACGTTCGCCTCTTCCCGTCTGTTCAATGACGGTAGGCACAAGACTCATATAATCCATAGCTGTTACCTTTTCCTTTCTGCGGAAAACTCTGTCGTCCCGGGGCTAAAAATCATTATTTTTCAGCGTTCTCTTCCCCGTTTTCGCTGTTTTCCTCGTCATCATCACTGGTGTGTACGACTCTCTCGCTGGGATCCTTTATTGTGATCTCTGCGTTATCATTGACGAACTTGAATGCCTTTTCTACCTTGATATCCTCGGTGAGGCTCTCTTCAGAAACGAGTTCCTTAACCTTGTCAACATCTTTTTTGTACTGCTCAGCGAGCTCTTCATACTGCTTGCTGAGTTCATCGGCATCTACTGTGATACCTTCAAGTTCTGCGATCTTCTCAAGACCGAGTCTGAGTTTTACCTGAAGAAGGGCGGGCTTTACGAATGTCTGTCTGAACTTCTCCATTGTAAGACCTGTGTATTTGAGATAATCCTTGATCGTAACACCTGCGTATCTGTTTCTGTATTCCCATTCACGGAGCATATCGTTTACGCGGTTCTCGACCATAGCCTGAGGGATCTCGCCCTTAACGCGGATAGCGACAAGTGCGGAAAGGTCGTTATCAAGCTCAGTCTTTGCGGCAGCTTCTGCGTTTTCTTCGAGCTTTTTCTTTACGTCAGCCTTGTATTCATCAAGAGTATCAAATTCGCTTACGTCCTTTGCAAACTCATCATCGAGATCTGCGAGTTCCTTGCCCTTGATCTCATGTATCTTGCATTTGAATACCGCTTCTTTGCCGGCGAGTTCTTTTGCGTTGTAGTTTTCGGGGAATGTCACATTTACATCGAAGTCCTCGCCGATGCTCTTGCCGATCACCTGATCTTCAAAGCCGGGAATGAACTTTCCGCTTCCGAGTTCAAGATTGAACTTCTCTGCCTTGCCGCCCTTGAATGCTTCACCGTCTGTGAATCCCTCGAAATCGAATATTACGGTATCGCCCTTTTCAGCGGGTCTGTCCTCAATGTCGATTATACGGGCATTGTTGTTTCTGATACGCTCTACTTCGGCATCAACATCTTCGTCGGTGATAGTCTTGACATATTTATCGACCTTTATTCCCTTATAATCATCTATGGTGATCTCGGGCTTTACGGTTACGGTTATGCTGAATGTAACACCGTTTTCCTTGCTGACATCTGTTACCTGTGTCTCGGGGATATCAACAGCATCGAGCTTCTGGTCGTCGATAGCATCTGCGACAGTCTTCTGGTATATTGAATTGATAGCAGTCTCATAGAAGAATGTGTCACCATACTTGGCTTCGATCATCTTTCTTGTGGCTTTGCCCTTTCTGAAGCCGTCGATCTGGATATTCTTTCTTCTTCTGAGGTAAGCGTCCTGCAGAGCCTTTTCAAAGTCCTCTGCACCTACTTTTACCTCGAGTACGACCGTGTTTGCACCTGTCTTGTTGTTTGAAATTACTTCCATTTTGTTTTACCTCCGTGATTGCATACTGTCAAAGTATTATAGATATATTTTTTTAAATAATTAACGTTATTGTATAAGTTCAGGCATGAAACCGATATAGTCCGCGGAGATCATTCTGAACATCGTGCCGTCATATTCTCCGACAAAGGCTTTCGCGTGGCTTGCTCTGCCGTGAACGTGTCCGTAGTAGCACCGCTTTATGCCGTACTCCTTTATGACCCTGAGGATATATTCATTCTTCTCACCGCCGAATAAAGGAGGGTAATGGATAAACGCGATCATATCACCGCCGAGCTTCAGCCCTGCCTCAACCGACATTCTGAACCTTCCCTCTTCACGTGCAAGCACTTTTGCATCGAAAGCATCGGTCCCGTCATTTATCCAGCCTCTTGTTCCGACGACGCAAACACCGTCAGCGAGATAAGCGTTATTGTTCAGTATCTTTATCCTGTCAAAGCCGCAGTCCGCAAGAAAGCTGTTCATCTTTCCGGCGGTTGCCCACCAATAGTCGTGATTGCCTTTGAGAATTATCTTGTTACCGGTCAGCTCGTCGTTTATGAACCTGAAATCGGTTTTTGTATCTTCAAGCTTCATTGCCCACGAGATATCTCCGGGGACCACCACCGTATCGCTGTCCGAGACGACTCTGTTCCAGTTTTCCTTCAGCCTGTCAACATAGTTTTCCCAGCCGCGGAACACGTCCATCGGTTTATCGGTGCCGAGCGACAGGTGAAGATCACCTATCACGAATACGCTCATCTGGTTTTAAGGAAATCGAGGACTACCTGCGACATTCCTTCCTTTCCGACCGAGTTCGTAAATCTTACAGCCTTTGTTTTCGTAGCTGCAAGAGGTGCGGGCATCTGTGTGCTGGTATGCTCTTCAAGCTTTTCTATTATGGCAAATTCGTCCATACCGTCGGTATTGCCGCCTACAGCCTCATACACAGCCTTTCCGAACTTGTAAGGATTTGCGGTAGAAGCGATTACTGTCTTTGTATTGTCGCCGGTAGCCGCCTTATAATCGCAGTAAACTTTATATGCAACGCCCGTGTGAGTGTCCATGAGATACGAATACTCATCGAACGCCTGTCTTATCGCGCTCTTTGTTGCATCGTCATCACAGTAACCGGCATAGAAGATGTCCTTCACCTTTGACCTGACATCATCGGTGACCTCATACTTTCCGTCCTTTGCGAGCTTTCCGAACCACTCGGCGATCTGCTTGTCATTGCCGCCGGTCAGGTGATAGAGAAGTCTTTCGAGGTTGCTGGAAATGAGTATATCCATAGACGGGGAGATCGTAGTATAGAAATGTCTGTTGCGGTCGTAGATGCCGGTATTTATGAAATCCGTGAGAACGTTGTTCGAGTTTGAAGCACAGATCAGCTTGTTCACAGGAAGTCCCATTTCCTTTGCGTAGTACGCGGCGAGGATATTACCGAAGTTTCCGGTGGGGACAACAATATTGATCTTTTCGCCGTACCCGATCTCTCCGCTCTCAATAAGAGATGCATAAACCGAGATGTAATATACTATCTGCGGTGAGAGTCTTCCCCAGTTTATTGAGTTTGCGCTGGAGAAGGTGATACCCATTTTATCGAGCTCAGATTTAAGCCTTTCGTCTGTGAAGATCGCCTTTACGCCGTTCTGGCAGTCATCGAAATTGCCCTTTACCGCGCAGACATTGACATTTCCGCCTTCCTGCGTTGTCATCTGGCGTTTTTGCATATCACTTACGCCGTCCTCGGGATAGAAAACGGTGATAGAAGTTCCCTCAACGTCCTTGAAGCCTTCGAGAGCGGCTTTTCCGGTATCACCGGAAGTCGCAACGAGTATTGCGATATCCTTGCCGTCGATAACTTTTTTGGCAGAGCAGGTCAGCAGATAAGGAAGTATCTGAAGCGCCATATCCTTGAACGCGCAGGTCGGACCGTGCCATAGCTCGAGAATGTATGTTCCGGTGAGCAGGTGAGATATCTCTGAGATGTTCTCACTGTCGAAATTCTTTGAGGAATACGCACCGTTCACGCAGTAATTTATCTCCTCGTCGGTAAAATCCGTCAGATAACGCCTGAATATCTCAAATGCTCTCTGAGGATAGGATTTGTCGCAGAGTGCGAGGATATCATCTTTTGTAAGTTTCGGTATGCTTTCCGGAACAAACAGTCCTCCCTCTTCCGAAAGACCCTGCGCAATCGCCTTTGCGCTCGTTACGCTTATATTGTTGTTTCGTGTGCTTCTGTAGTTCATATTTGCCTCCATTGTGAACGCAGCCGCTGCGCTTGAGAACAGTCGCTTCGCTTGAGAACAGTCGCTTCGCTTGAGAGCGGTCGCTTCGCTTGAGAGCGGGGCGCCGCCCCGGACCCCGCTTCTTTTCGGCGCGAAAAGAAGCAAAAGCGAGTAGCTTCGCGTTTAAACCAGTAAGAATCTGCGTTTTTGCGCAGGTGATCTTATTACGCCTCAAAAGCGGATCCTATATATTCTATGTCAAGTATTCGAGGTATCGTATCTGTAGTTACCGTCACAAGCGCTGCGTCAAAGCGTATTTCTTTCGCGGAAGTCCCGTTCTCTTCAATGTAACGGTCAGCCGCCCGTATCAGACATCCGCGCTTTTTTTCATCTATAGCGTCAGTGCCGTCAGACAGACTTCCGAACTTCCGGGTCTTTACTTCCACAAAAGCGAGAGTACCGCTCTTTTCGGCTATAATATCTATCTCGCCGCCCCGTATGCGGTAATTCCTTGCCGCAATATTCCAGCCCCGCTTTTCAAGAAGCTCACAGACCGCCTGCTCTCCGACTCTGCCGCGTTCGCTCCTTACGCTCATACTTTGTGTTTTTTGAAGAAACTGCGCCTGTGCTCGGGACACAGCCCGTACTTCTCTATCATTTCATAATGCAGCTTCGTGCCGTAGCCTTTATGCTTTGCAAAAAGATATGCCGGATATTTTGCGTCAAGTTCTTTCATATACCGGTCACGGGATACTTTTGCAAGTATCGACGCTGCCGCTATGCTTGCTGAGACAGAATCGCCTTTTACAACTGTCTCGACCGGTATTCCGAGTGCCGGAGCCTTGTTTCCGTCAACAAGAGCAAGCACGGGTCTTACCGAAAGTCCGTCAAAAGCCCTCTTCATCGCAAGAAGCGCGGCGTTCAGAATATTAATTTCGTCGATCTCGGCAGCGGAAGCGGTCGCTATGCAATAAGCCACTGCTTTTTCGGTTATCTCATCGAACAGCGCCTCACGCTTCTTTTCGGAAAGCTTCTTGCTGTCATCGAGCCCGTCTATGAACACTCCCTCCGGCAGTATCACCGCAGCCGCATATACATCGCCTGCCAGCGGTCCTCTGCCGGCTTCGTCTATTCCGCAGATAACTCCAGTGCCGGAACGCTTTTGGCTGTCAAATGCAAACCGTTCACGCAGCAGGAGGTTTTTCGAGACTGATCCTTCCAATTTTACCGCTCCTGTATTCGTCAAGCAGCGCAGCCGCCGCACGCTCGGTGTCCGGAACGCCGCCGGAGAGCATCATACCGCGCTTCTTTGCGATAAGCTCAGTTATCCTTCCGTCGAAAGAATCCAGCTTATAACGCTCTTTCAATCTGTCCGGATAGTTTTCGGCAAGATATGAGCCGAGTTCTTCCGCAAGTTCCTCCGCATCGGTCACTTCGTCCTTTATCGCACCGGTGAACGCAAGCTTTATTGCTGCATTTTTATCATCAAATTTCGGCCAGAGTATTCCCGGCATATCGAGAAGCTCGACCTCTTTATCTATCGTGACCCACTGTTTTCCGCGGGTCACTCCGGGCATATCGCCCACCTTTGTCTTGCGTGAATTTGCCATTCTGTTTATGAATGACGACTTTCCGACATTCGGTATCCCCACGACCATGACTCTCAGCGCTTTTCCGCTGCTGCCTTTTGCCCTTCGGCGTTCAAGCAGTTCATGAAGCTCGGATTTCAGCGCGGGCAGGAATTTATTTATTCCCTTTCCGCTGCGGCAGTCACAGACTATCGTCTTTATGCCAAGATCCTCATAATATCTGCGCCACTGCTCTGTGACCGTGTCGTCCGCGTAGTCGCACTTATTCAGCAATATTATCCTCGGCTTGTTCTGCACGATCTCGTTTATCAGGGGATTTCTGCTCGATTCGGGGATACGGCAGTCAACTATCTCGGCGACCGCATCGACAAGTTTCAGATCGGCTTCGATCATTCTTCTTGTCTTTGTCATGTGCCCCGGGAACCACTGTATATCGCCTTCGTATGCCATTATGCAGCTCCCGTTCTCAGTCGTACAGCCACCTGAAAGTGTTCAGCGGCCATATACGTATATATGCTTTTCCTATCACATCGCGCCTGTCGATAAATCCGATCATGCTCCACCGGCTGTCCGTTGAGCCGTTCCGGTTATCGCCCATTA
Organism: uncultured Clostridia bacterium; assembly: GCA_946617595.1. Lineage (GTDB taxonomy): Bacteria > Bacillota > Clostridia > Oscillospirales > Ruminococcaceae > Ruminiclostridium_E. Next base: position 1,210 of record CAMOKN010000141.1, on the reverse strand, counting down.
CGAACAAAGATCCGTCCGGCACGTTATAATCGTCATAGCCTCTGCCCTGTCCGGGGCCTCTGTTGGTGTAGTCATTGATTATATGTCCGTCCTCATAAAGCAAGCCGTCTTTTATCTCTATCGGAAGAACAGTGCCGTTTCTGGTGACGGTTCCTGCGGTATAGTCTATATGGATAGAATCTCCGGGAAGACCTATCACACGCTTGACGATAGCTTTTCCGTGTCCGCCGTCATCTGTCGGAAGGTTCTCCGACCATACGACCACGATATCGTTATACGCCGGCTCATACAGCACATCGGAGATCATAAGCTGCTGACCGTCCTCAAGGGTCGGGAGCATCGAAGTTCCGTCAACCCTGGACATACGCATAAAGAATGTGAACAGAACCATTACTATGAACAGCGGAAAGAAAAATGTATCAAACCAACTATAGACCTCCGCGGCTATACGTTTCGCACGGGATCTGTCCAGTGCCGCTTCGCCGCCGGAAGTCTCCGGGATATCAGCTTCTTCAGGAATCAGCTCATCTGTCTTTTTTTCAAGCTCGTTTTCTTCCATACATACCACTCATTTTTTTGATTGAAACATTACGTCAAGGCAATAACGGCAGATCCCGTTATCACCCTCCGTATGTCCGGAAAAGACTTTTGTTCAGGCAGAACAGATATGCGAACATCTGTTCTGCCTGACAGTATTATCAATACTTAGCCTTTACCTTTGCAGCCTTACCAACTCTGTCTCTCAGATAGTAAAGCTTAGCTCTGCGAACAACACCTGTTCTTACGATCTCGACCTTTTCTACGGACGGCGAATGGATCGGGAATACTCTCTCGATTCCGCAGCCGTGAGCCACACGTCTTACCGTGAATGTCTCGTTGATACCGCCGTGCTTTCTGGCGATAACTGTTCCCTCGAAGATCTGAATACGTGATTTGTCACCCTCAGAGATACGAACGTGTACCTTTACGGTATCACCGATACCGAACTGAGGTGCTTCAGCCTTCATGCTGTCCTGAGCGATTGTTTTAAGTGCATCCATTTCTTTTCCTCCTGTGACGGCATTCTTGCATCATATATTTAGCGCTTTATTTATATCATATGGGTACCTCTAAAAACCGCTTTGAAAAGAGAAAATGTGGCAGCCGTGTCGAAGACGAGGAAAGGCTCCGAAGGCTTGCTGGCGCAAGGTGAGGAGACTTGACGAAATAT
>CAMOKN010000140.1 GCA_946617595.1 uncultured Clostridia bacterium | reverse complement strand
TATTTCTTTGTTGCACCGTATTTGGATTGATAAAGAATAATACCATTCATATTTTATACTCACTCCTATTCCGATTTATTATTTTGACATTTAATTGTTTTATTATGATTATATTATCAATCAAAGGATAAGTCAATATATTTATCTGCCCACAACTCCGCAATGAAAAGCAACATAATAGTTTTGCAAGCTAAACTTTGCATAAACTTTGAATTATTCTAACTCATTCGATATCGCATTTTTTAGCTCACCGTCTTTGTTATAAATTGAGATTCGTTGAGGTTCGTCATCAAACTCAGAGGAAGAAAAAACAACAATATCACCATTTTCAAGAATATAATGAAATTGCTGAAAACAACCTCCACTTACAGAACCGTGTGGCTTTCCTAATCTTTGGAATATCTCCGCCCTCGAAGCAACCTTCAAGTCGTGAATTTCCTTAATTGAGATGTCATTTCTAAACATTAATTCTCTCTCTGTGATACCCTCATCAGGATCCTCATAAACCGTTTCTTGAACGTTATATGTTTCTTCTGAAGCTAACTTAATGTCTACATTGTTTTCAGCAGAGGAGAAAGTACTATTTCCGCCTGCACCGCTAATGAGCATGGTTGCTAAAGTAAGAACCGCCAAAATCGCTACTTTTTTCATAAAAACCTCCAAAAATCTTTTTACGGTCAGATATATTTTCACAAAAGCTACTCATATATCTGACACACAAAAACATACTATGTTATTTGGCTCTTATCCGGTAAGAGTGGGTTAATAATTGCGGGGAAGCGCATTTATCCCATGGTCATTTTGACACGCGCCTCGATTCAATGTGATAGTCCGACAGCACGGGCAAGCCCCCCAAGGGGATGCTGCCCGGCTACCAGCCTATCACAATGAATCTCATGTCAAGACGCTTTCACGGCATAAAAGCGGTTCGTGCGGTATTGCCTATAATTAATGTCTGCTCAGCAAGCCGTTTGCAGTGACTTGTTTAGAATAGACAATTTATCTTTTCTTTCTTGATACAGCTGCTGCGATAAGGCATACCGACGGTACGATAATTGTTATGCCAACGCCTGTGGAAGGATTGTCTTCTGTTATCACATTCGTGTTGTCAGTCATACCCTCCGTTGTATCACCAATGGCTGCGTTATCAGTATCTGTATTGGTATCGTCGGAAGCTTCTGCAGAGCTGTTGATGATCTTTATTCTGCCTTCACCGTAGAGGTTGCTGTACTTTTCGGGTATCACGCCGTCGAGATTATCACGGATATATACCGCAATAAGATCGGAGTCTGACATTACATTGTCGCGGATTATCTTGCACTTGCCGGCGAGTATGAAGCCTTCACCGCCATTTTTGAGATAGTGGTCGTGAGAAGCAAGAGTGTATGTTTTGGAGGTATCCAGAGGTTCACCGTTTATAAGCACATCCTTCACTCTGTACTCTCCGTCAACGCCGAGGAAGGTACCGGTCACGTCAAGCTTTACGGAACTCGGTATTCCTTCGTCTATAGTATATTCAATGCCGGAAACCTGAATGAATGAGCCGTATTCTTCGGGATAATACATTGCGCCATGCTCCAGAACATCAAGTATCTGCTGACCGGTTACTTCCGCAACAAGTGCCATATTTGCAAAGGGGAAAACCGTCATTGCGTCCCTGTAGGTAATATCTCCGGAATTAATCGGGGTTCTTACACCGCCGCCGTTTACTATTCCTATATCCGCTTCGAGGACATACTTGTATGCATCCGCACAAAGGTCGCCGAGGTTTGTTTCGTGGTTTTTTACCAAACTTTCGCCGGTTTTCGGGTCATTCGTGATAAGGTCATAATCGGAAGTTCCGATCTTTTCGTCAAGTATATCGCCGTACTCAGATTCTATCAGCATCATCTCTCTGTATACGGCTTCGTCAACATATCTGCCTTCCCTTCCGTCGGGTTCGAGCCAGGTATCTTCGGCGATACCGGAGTCTTCCGCAGGGGCGGGTACACTGTCGATAAGCTCGGTGGAAATTCTGCCGTCTGTGGTTATTGTCATTTTACCGATATTCGCAAGCTTTGTTCCGGTCTGTGTGATGACCACATCCTTGCCGTCCTTTGACTTCGCGGTAATTCCGGGTGTCACTTCGTGAGAAAGTCCGTCGATCACAGCGTCAACTCCTGTAAGGTTCTCAACTACTTCGGGAGCGCTCCAACCCTCTGTGATCCAGCTTTCCCCGAGATGAGCAAGCAGTATCACATAGTCCGCGCCCTCATCTTTAGCGTCATCTACTGCGCTCTGCAGCAGATCGTACAGGTCACCGTTCTCTCCGAAGCTGTATATGAACTCGCCTTTGTCATTCTGGAAATATACAGGAGTGGAGCTGCCGAGCGTTTCGGGTGTTGTTGCTCCTACAAATGCTATCTTCTTATCGCCCGCCTCAATGATCTTATACGGATCAAACAGAGGCTCGCCGGTCTCTTTGTTGTAAAGATTTGCGCATATATATCCGCAGTTCAGCTCGTCGGCTCTCACCATAAGCTCCGTCATACTGTAGTCGAACTCATGGTTGCCGAGAGTTGCGGCATCATAGCCGACCGCGTTCATAAGGCGGGTTATGTAAGCGCCTTTCGAGAGTGTACCTACCGGCATTCCCTGGATAGCGTCACCGGCATCTACAAGCAGCACATTCTCATACTGCTCCTGCATTTCACGTTTGTACAGTGCAAGTCCGTCATAGCCGATATTGACATCGATACCGCAGTGAACATCGTTGGTATATAGAATGACAATATCGTCACTCTTGCCGCTGTCTTCCGAGTAAACGGGAAGATGTACGGCTGCAGCAGCAAACACCGTAGCGGCACCTGCAACCATGATCCTGATAAACTTTTTCATTTTTTCCTCCTGATTTTCAATGATTTGTGATACATTAAATATCCTTTCATAATGATGCCGGTTTCAAGCCGTATTTTATATATAAAATTATATCACATTTTTACAGATTTAGCAATAGTTTTATTTGTTCTGCGCTAAAACATTTCAACATCTCTCAAATGGGTTTTTAGAGGTTCCCTATAGACATTTGAAACGATATGTGATATAATATGGGCGGCTGCGCTCGGAGTATATTTCGGCGCAGTATATATCAGGACAAGAAATCTATGGGTCCCGATAGTGCTGCATACATTGATAGACCTGTGCGGCATACCATTCTGTTTTTTGTTGGGTAGTCAATATCCAACAATAGCATTGATAGTTTGTCTTGTGTCTTATGTTCTGCTTGGAGTGTACGGCATTCAAATTGTTGTGAAAATGGACAAAGAAAATGATCGTTGATTTTCTGAAAAAGAGCTGACCTGATTGCTGTTTGCCACAGACGACATTATGAATGAGATCGTGACTATCGGAAAACAGAAACTGAAGGATTTGATTCCGTACAAAGCATAAGTCTCAGAAATACTGTTATAGAAATCGGAGAAATGTGAATTATGGAGATTTCTGGAGTAAACATCAATTTCTCGGATAATAAGAAACTGAATCGGCAATTTCACAGTTTCGCACAACAGCTCTCTGTCTGGTACTGCGATGATAAACCACCTAAACTTGCCAGTCAGGACACACGCTTATCGCTGGAACTGCAAAAACAGAAATTCCGGTCGCTCGGCCTGGAGGTAAAGGTACAGGTCGGGAAACCTGCCGAGCATGATCCTGCGCCTTCATCCATGTCCTACAGCGACAGTGTCTTTGTGAACTCCAGCATCGCGGGAAACAAACGTATCACCACGACCATTCGCAATGCTCAGAGGGAAATTTATAACAAAACCGCCGATAGTGTCATCTGCGCAATAATGCAGTACCCCAAGGAAGGTATTGTTCCGTCCCCCGAAACGCCGTTATGCTGCCCGAACTGCGGTGCGCCGTCCACTCTCGGTAAGCTTGAAACCGGATGCGAATACTGCAATACCAAATTCCTGATGGACGAATTGTATCCGAAAGTCATGTATTACTCCATTGAGGAGGCTTACAAAAGCAGTGCAGAAATGAACCGGCTTCTGAAATTTATGGCGGCAGCTGCCTTGATACTTCTGGCGTTCGGCATTACCATTCAAATCATAAACGGGAAAAGCGTCGGGATACTGGATATTGTCGGATTGCTCTTAGGCGGTGCGACCTTCGGTATTGTGCCATGGCTCTTTTTCAAGGTTTTCAG
>CAMOKN010000139.1 GCA_946617595.1 uncultured Clostridia bacterium | reverse complement strand
GAGGTGGGGTCCGGGGAGGAGAGAGGGAGGGAAACTCCTTTCCCCGCCGCTGCACGAAGCAGCGCAGGAAGTTTCCAAAGGCTTGCATGATGCAAGCAACTAAGAAACTTCTGTGTGGAACAGGGGGTTCCCTTCCTCTCCCCTCCCCGCTCTCGAGCGCAGCGACCAGATCTCAAGCGCAGGGGTGATCTCAGCCCTCTATAAACCTTCTCAATATCTTTTTTCCGTCAGGTGTCAGTATTGATTCGGGGTGGAACTGCACCCCATAGATCGGGAGATCTTTGTGCATTACTGCCATTATTTCGTTATCCGCAGTTCTTGCCGTCACCTTCAGGCAGTCCGGCAGTGTCTGTTCATCGGCTGCGAGCGAATGGTATCTTGCAACGGGGGCTTTTGTGGGGCAGTCCCTGAATATCGGGCATTCCGTATCGAATGATACTTCGGACTGCTTTCCGTGCATGAGCTGCTTTGCATAGCCTATCTTTGCTCCGAAAGCCGCACATATTGCCTGATGTCCGAGGCAGACACCGAGTGTGGGGATCTTCTCACCGGCACATCTTGCGGCTTCTACTATCATTCCCGAGTTTTCAGGTCTTCCGGGTCCTGGTGAGATTATCAGTCTGTCGGGTGCGAGCTCCAATATCTCATCTACCGTCATTTCGTCATTGCGTATCACTTTTATATCCGGATCTATCTCACCTATATACTGATACAGATTATACGAAAAGCTGTCATAATTATCTATCAGCAGTACCATTATTCAACTTCACCCGCTCTTTCCAGCGCATTTATTACCGCTTTCGCTTTATTTATGCACTCCTGATACTCGTTTTCGGGTATCGAGTCGGCTACTATTCCGGCTCCGCTTCTTACAAATACCTGCCCGTTCTTCTTATATGCTATCCGTATTGCAATACAGGTGTCAAGGTCGCCGTTGAACGCCACATATCCTATTGCGCCGCCGTAAATTCCCCTTTTGTTGTTCTCAAGCTCGTTTATCAGCCTACACGCCCTTATTTTCGGCGCACCCGAGAGAGTTCCGGCAGGAAGTACGGCGTTTACAGCATCTATCGCGTCTTTGTCCTCTCTTATTATTCCGCGCACTGTCGAGCCTATGTGCATCACGTGCGAGAAACGTTCGACCGAGCGGAGCTTTTCTACCTCTACCGTGCCGAATCTGCTTATTCTGCCGAGATCGTTGCGTCCGAGATCGACGAGCATATTGTGCTCGGCAAGCTCCTTTTCGTCGGCAAGGAGTTCTTTTTCAAGCAACTTGTCCTCCTGCTCTGTCTTTCCCCTCGGTCGTGTCCCGGCAAGCGGAAATGTATGGAGCACTCCGTTTTCGAGCTTTACGAGAGTCTCCGGCGATGCACCCGCGACCTCAACATCAGTTCCCGAAAAATAGAACATATACGGCGAGGGATTTATAGTGCGAAGCGATCGGTAGGTATTCAGCAGGCTGCCCTCAAACGGTGCGCTCAGGCGGTTTGACAGAACTATCTGGAATATATCGCCTTCCTTGATATGATCTTTTGCCTTTTCTACCATTTCGCAGTAGGTTTTCTTATCAAACAGCGGCTTTATCTCGCCTGTGATGCGTCCGGCAGGCTCATTTTTCGGCTCGCCGTTTCTTATAAGATCTATCATGCCGGCGATCTCGCGCTTTGCGCGGTTGTATTCCGTTTCAACAGCTGCCTTGTCACCGATCTTCATATTTGCGATAAAGATCATCTTCTGGAGATAGTTGTCAAAAACTATCACCTTGTCGAACAGCATCAGGTCAACGTCCCTGAAGTGTTCGGAATCCTCCGTATCCACTTTTATAGTCGGTTCTGCATAATTCAGGAAGTCAAATGAGAAATATCCCACAAGTCCTCCCGTAAATGCCGGAAGATAGTCCGGCTTCGGGCTTCTGTACCTGGACAGCAGCTGCCGGAGCACTCCGGACGGGTCATCGGCTGTCATCTGAATATCTCCGACTTTCATATTACCGTCAATGCAGGTGATCTCTGTTCTGGGATCATACCCCATGAATGTGTAGCGTCCCCATTTGTTGCTGTCTGCCACGGATTCAAGCATATAGCAGTGTGTCGAGACATTTTTCAGGATAGTCATTACCCTTATCGGGGTGTACATATCCGACAGGATCTCGCAGCTCACGGGAACAATATCGTATTTCCCTTCTTCGGCATAGCTTCTGACCGTTTCGATGTCCGGTAGGAATTTCAGCATGATATTACCGCCTTTCGCTTTTAGTTGCCTGTGTCGGGAACGGAAAAACAAAAAACCCGTCCCTGAACTTTTACAAAAAGTCAAGGACGAGTATAACTCGCGGTGCCACCTTGATTCGCAGACGGTTATTCTGCGCTCTTTGCAGGATACAAGCATATCCCCGATAACTAACGTATATCATCACGTCGCAGTTTTCCCGGAAGCTTCCGCTTATATTCCGACTGCGCCCTCTGCGGGCCATTTGATGAACTGTATCACGTCCGGCTCTCACCTTCCCGGACTCTCTGTTGAGTCATGTTTCATCTTTATCTCCGCATCAACGGTTTAAACAGATATTACCACAAATCATCTGATTTGTCAAGAGTTTTTTGAAAATTTTTTAGAATAATTAATTTCTTCCTGTTCCGTCGGATCTTGTACTTACCATAAATGCGATAATACAGCCATATAAAGATCATAGGCGGTATCTTCTGATACCGCCCGGATCTATATAAAGCGCAGAACGCAGTGCCGGGGCTGTTCAGGAGCGCACAGGCGCTACCCCGGCTGTTCTGCGCTTTTTAACATTATATGCGGTGGGATATCAATTGTGCGGAACAGACAAAACAGTGCTTATTTTGCGGACGAGCGGCAATGCAGATTGCCATTTTTTATATTTTTGTGCAAAAAGTCTTTTATTTTGTCTGAAAATGTGTTATAATATTAAAGTGTTTTCTAAAATACAGAACGCGAATATTTATGTTTCATTATCTCAAGGAGATGATAGATCTTGACATTTTCCGAGAAGCTGGACAGAGCAAAAATAGGCAGTAAAGCAGCCTATGAATCGCTGTGTCTTCCATTGGTGGACAATCTCTATGCGGCTGCCCTCTTAGCTCTCAAAAACACGTCTGCCGCCGTAAATGCGGTAACCTCCGCTGTATCCGACGGATATGCCGGGATCTCCCGCATAAGGGACGAGCGACATTTAAGATCATGGCTCGTGCACGAGCTGACCAAACATATAGTAGATAAGCTGAAGGAATTCAAGGCGAACGGTACTGCAAATGCTGCGGAAGGTGAATTTGCCGCGGCTGACAGGCTTTCCGATGTGGAGAGACTTGTGTTTGCAGTTGCGGTGTGCTTCGGATATGGTACAAGAGAGATATCGGTGCTTACCGGAATGTCTGAAGATGCCGTGTCGGACAGGCTTTTTTCCGCAAAATCCCGTCTCGGTGATCTTTATGACAAGATAGGCTCCGCTGCAAAGAAGACTTCAGCTCCCGAAAATCTGAAGGACAGATACAGGACCTTCGACGAATCTGTCGCAAGGCTTGAGCGGTCATCTGCATTTGCGGTCCCGGAGGAAACTCCCGTTCAGCAGGAGGAGCCGATAAAGCAGGAAGTTCCTGTTCATAAGGAAAAGCCTGTACAAGAGGATCCTCCGCTGCCGGAGAGTGCTGCCGTAATACCGGCGTCCGCTGGGGAGATCATTCAGGAGACTGCGGCGACTGCGGTCGGAAACGAGAGTATCGCTGACAAACAGGCGAAAGCTGACAACGGGGACGAGGAATCGGTATTTGCGGACGAGAACTCTGAGAGCGAACCTCTTCCCGCCGGGCAAAGTGCCGCAGAGATGTTCGATGAGGACAATGATGACGATAAGAAAGGTCCTGCACTTAACGCGGAAACATTTATTGCCGTAGTTTCGGCAGAAAAGATGAAGGGCAGCGAGTTCCTGCGGCTCATAGGAAACACCAGGATAAGTAACAGCGTTTACCGTGAGATCGAGCAGAATCCGAGACTTACAAAAAAGCGGCTTATCGCTCTGCTGGAAGAATCACCGCTGAATGAAACGGATTATTATAAGCTGCTTACGGCAGTAAAGCATCGCCGTGAGCTTCTCAACCAGAAGGAAGAGAACCGTCTTCTTCGCGAAAGAGCCGGACTTTTTGACGGTACTCAGCGTGTTCCCACACGTAAGAGACGCCGCAGAGAGCCTCCGAAGACAGAACTTCAGATAGCGCTTGAAATGGATCTTCCCAAGAAGGAGATACCGCTTACCATAGATGAAAAGGGAATTCTCGACGATGAGTTCGACTATGAGATAAAGAATCCTCCCGAAAGGCATACACGCTCAAAAGGTGAGTATTCACGCCGGGAAGATACTCAGGATCGGGGTCCGGATCTTGACGCGATAGTTACCGAGGCATCAAGAGAATCCGAAAAGAAGAAGGAGGACGAGCCTTTCCACCCGTCCGTGATGCAGGGTATCTTCAATACCAGCCGCGATGTTGAAGCAGTAGATCCGTTAGCCGCCATATATGCGAAGGAAACGGGCGAGCAGGCAAAGCCCATGCGCAAAGACGAGCAGGACGAAAAATGGATCGAAGATGCCCGCAGGCAGGGAGAAGAGCGTGCAAGATCGGTTAATAACAATACCGGAACTCAGGAATTTGAGATAAAAACTCCCGAGATCAGGATAAGCTATGATACAAAGCAGTTTGATGCTATTCACAATAAACCGGAGGAGCATAAGCTCGAATTTTCTGATCTGCCGTATGATCCTGAAGCGCATGACAGCAATTCCATAAATTATGACCTGATCGACAGCGATACCAGACTGTCATTGAAGAAAGATAAACCGGACAATACGACAGAAGATAAAGAGATATCGGCAGTGACGGAGAAAGCACCGGTGTCCGCGTTCTCAGATGAGCATGAGGACGAGGATATCTCGACCGTCCCGCTTGCTGCTACTTCGGAAATGTCTGTGACGCAGATAATATCGCACGTTTCCGGCGAAGCGGAAAAACATTCTGCTGAACGCGGAAAAGCTTCTGTGGAGCCGGCAAGGATAAATACCTACTCTGAACCGGATTATCTCCCCACGCAGGAAGACGAAGGCGATGAGATAACAACTATACCTCTCGGTAAACGTTCCGGAATGTCCGTAACACAGATAATTTCGGACTATCCCGACAAAAGGGGTTCCGACGAGCCGAAACTACGCACATCGCCGGGTGTATCGGACGTGACCGCTATAATAGGTGAATTTGCGTCTCCCAACGGAAGCGGATTCCATCCTAATGTGACAGAGTCATATTTCGACACGACTGAGCTTGAAAACGCCGATTATGAGGAAATGTCAAAAGAGATGTACACCCGTCCGTCCGACGGCAGTATGGACGATGACGACGAGGAGTACGAAGATGACGAGGAAGGCACATTCGATGTCCGCAGGACTTCAGGCAAACGCGGAAATGATATTTCCTTCGATGATGAAAATGACGGTAAAAAAGAAGAGGACGCCGGTTACGATGAGCCGGACGAGCCTCGTCAGCGCTATAAGGGCAGCGAGTATTTCCCCGATGATGACGAGTATTATGACGGCGTAAACCGTGGAAAGCTTATTTTCTGTGCTGTCTGCGCTTTACTGCTGATAGCCGGAGCCGTTGCGATGAAGTATTTCTTTAAGAGCGATGCAAAAGTTCCCACAGCAGACAGCGGTACAGCTCCCGTTTCGCAGGAAGTGAATGAAAGTGCGCCTGTGACAGATGAGGCTGTTCAGCCGGCAGATGATTCACAGATAATAACCAGACTTACGGAATATGAAGCTGCTCAGCCGGGTCAGGTCTCAGCCCTCACTTCGCAGTATCTGAGAGCCTCCGGTGAGCCTTATGCTCCGTTTTTGTCGAAAAATGTCATTCAGAACGGAAATATGCTGTATATTTACGGCGGTGACAAGATCAGCGCCGCAGCTCTCGATCCGGAAGATCCGAAGGTGATCGCTGAGACAGCGCTTATCATGCGCGAGGAATCTATGTCCGGTATTAGCGGCAATGATCTTTATACCGGATTTGAAGGATTTACTTTTTACAAAGGCAGGCTGTATGTCGTTACCCAGCTCTTTAATGCGGCAGGCGGAGAAAACGATGCAATAGATGTATATGTTGATATATACACGCCCGATCTTGTCAAAGAGAGCTCATATTATATCGCCGGAAAGTTCTCCGGAATGGGCATTGTCGGCGGAAAACCGGTCGTACTGACATATTTGAGCAATTACGGGCTGCACTCTGAAAACGGAGAACCTGTAATGCTTCCCGCTGCATCGGGTGCGAGCATAGAAGGTCCGTCCGATATCATAAAACTGAACGGTGCGCATACCAACGGTTTTGCAGTTATAGGCGAGGTCGGCGGCAGCGGATTCACAGTGATCTCCGGCTGTGCAATGTGTTATGCGAAATTTGACGGTGAGAACAGTTTCACATTGCTTGCGGCTGACGATTCGCAGACGTTTGCTGTAGAAGTGAACTCAGACCTTGAAGCTGTAAGCGCACGCAGATTTGCCGGGCGCGCATTTTCTGAGGATTGCATCAACGGCGACTGCTTTATCGGTGCAGACACGGCTTCCGGCGGTGTGACTGCTGTTATAGGAAAAAATGCGCTGACAACAGGCGTTGAGGGTGAAACTCCGTATGCGGTCGCATGGTCGGAGGATGGAAAGACCGCATTTGTGCTTGCAAAGCAGGAAAGCGGCTCGGTGATGCTGTACGGATTCGATATGTCGGGCGAATCACCTGCATCTGCTGATGTAGATGCTGAAAATATCTATTCCGAGAAGCTGAAAACAGCGGACGGAAAGCTTCTGGGACTCCGCGCAGAGGCGTCGGCAGACGGCGAGCGCTCAGGTCTGAGGCTTTCAGAATATGAATACAGCGGTACTCTCAACGAGCTTTCATACGGGATAATAGGGATCGACGAGAATTCACCGGAAGAAAACCTTAAATATCTGCGCAGTCCGGCGGAAAGCTCCCTTGAATATATCGCATACGATCCCGGGACCGGCATTATAGCAGTCCCTACCATATATTTTGACGGATTCAGCGAGGTCGAGAGAATTGCTGTACTTGACTCTTCTCTTTCTCAGACCGGTGAGATATTGATGTATGATGAGAAATCTTCTGTTCTCTGCACAGCAATAAGCGGCAATACACTGTTTATTGTAACGGACACACATATTATAACGGCAAATGCCTCAGATTGTTCGGATCAGAAGGCATTCGACAGGTAAGCAGTGAACACAGACTGAGCACAGAGTAAATCATACTCTGTGCTCTTTTACTCTTACTTTACATACACGCTCTCATTTGCAGTAGGGTCTTTCCCGCCGTCTGTACGAGCCTGCTCATTTATTATACTCTTGCCGGTGGTGCCTGAACTTTCCGGTACAGGTGACTCCTTGTCCTTGTCATCTTCGGGCTGTTCAGCAGGCGGATCCTTTGCTTCCTCATTTTCGGTCCCGGAAATTTCTGTCGGCGGAACTATCTGCGGTATTTCCTCATATTCCGGGTCGGTGTAGCTTCCGCCGGCTCCGTAGTTTTCGGCAGCATAGACGAGTACAAGATAACACTCTTTGAGTTCCTCATACGTTGCCTCGCGCACTGCGAAGAGTTCCTGTTCATTCAGAAATTCTTTTATATCATCTACAAGCCCGACTCTGCCAACAGAAGATAGATCGTATATCTGCTGGAGCGTCAGATTTATTCGCATTTTCTCAAATGCCGAGTCGAGAGCTGCGTTATCATCACTGTAAACTATCGGGAGAGCTGTAGATATCGCAGGCTGATATTTCTGGACCCCTTTCTCGTCGATTATGTAGTCTGAGGAGAATAACAGATCCTCAGTCTTTACAAGCTCGAATCCTTTCTGTTTCAGCTGTGTTATGATCTGCGGAAGTGCTTCCGCGGTCACATCGCTGTCACAGTGAAACAGGAGGACTGACCCCGATACGGTGCTGTCCGTAACCCTTTTGCAGACAGAAGCCGCATCGGGATCATCAAGATCTTTGCTGTCAACAGACCACTGTACTACCGTATAACCCATTCCCTCAAGCGTAGTAAGTGATTTTTCATCGTAATCACCGTAAGGCGCACGATAATATGCCGGAGCCTTACCGGAAGCCGTCTTTATCTTCTGAGCAGCTTCTTTTGTGTCTGCGATAAGATCATTCACGTTCATTCCGGCAATATGCCTGTTCTTGTCGGACATATTCTGAACAGAATGCCCCGCTTCACTTATCTTCCTGACTGCGTCAGGGTGTTCGTCACAGTATTCGCCGGTAACAAAGAATGTTGCGCGTATTCCGGTTTGTTCGAGTATCTCCAGAATTTTCAGTGTATCAGATGAATCTCCCCATGCGCAGTCAAAAGTAAGTGCGACCTTGTTGTCTGTGCGTTCAACACAATATACCGGTTTTTTCTCACTCTCCGCAGATGCAGTTACTGAACCGGTGACTGCAAATATTATCAGCAGCACCACCGCAGCCGCCGCAATTATGATACCGGCTATCCTGAATATCTGCTTTTTAGTCATAGTATATACAACCATAGTCTTTGTCCTTTCGAGTTTCTTTGTTTGATTATATTCGTCCGGGACCTGCATTATGCATTTGGGGGGACATAATTATTCGTTAAAACATACATATTTGTATGTGTATAATTGTCATTTTTGTTGAAAATACAAACTTATTGGAATAATTTTGATAATTCCTATTTACAAGAAACTATTTTTGTGATAGTATAATTATATTGTAAAAGCTAATATTTGTTTTACATTATTTTCTGACAAACTTCTAACAATATATCCAAACCGGGAAAAATCCTTATGTGCTTCGGCACATAAGGATTTTTCTTTTCCGGAAATTAATTAAGGCAATACCGCACAAATAGACGTACAGCGCTTGCTTGCAGAATATTCCGTCATCTTGCACAGAAATTCCTTGACTTGCGTCAGCAACGACAGGAAGTCGTTCAGAAGGTTTCCAAAGGCGCGCACGAT
>CAMOKN010000138.1 GCA_946617595.1 uncultured Clostridia bacterium | reverse complement strand
CATGTCGCTTTTGCTTCTTTTCGCGTCCGAAAAGAAGCGGGTGCAGGGCAGAGCCCTGCTCTGAAGCGCAGCGACTTCTCAAGGATCTCAAGCGCAGCGACTTCTCAAGGATCTCAAGCGCAGCGACTTCTGCGACCTCTCAAGCGAAGCGACATCAGAATGCGATCTTGTTTACGTCTGAATTTGCAAGAAGAACTTCTTTTTTCGGAATGCGCATGAGGGGATTATATGAGAACTTCTTGCAGGCATCATAAGCCTTAACGTCACCGAACTTTGAGCATGAATATTTATCTGTATTTTCGTCCGGTGTGCAGAGCAGACAATACTTGCACGCGGGCTTTATGTTATTTCCGAATAATTTTTTCTTAGCCATTATAGAAACCTCCTTGGTATCTCTGAATTTACTCCACTGTATTATAGCATATTTATTTAAAAAAATCTATACTTTTTTGAAAATTTTGTCGGATCTGTAAAAAATAATTATGCACATTGCTATAAGTACGAGCACAATTATCTTGTTTGCGCTGAATTCAAAGCTGTATTCCGCAGTAATTGTAGATGCAGAGACTGAAATGTCCGCAAACTGCATTATTATGAACGAGTATAATGCGCTCAGCACTGCGCAGGGGATCCTGCCGAGCAGGAATTTTTTTACGGAAAATGCTCCCTTTATTATAGCTGTGCATTGCAGCAGGACGCAGATACCGCCCATTGAGGATATTGCGGAAACAGCCGGTATAAGCATCACCGACGGTGTGCGGATATCAAGAAGATTGCTGATCTCAAAAGATCCGCATATCAGCGGCGGCAGGGTGATGCCGTTCAGCGACAGCACACATTCAAAGCAGGTAAGCGCTATGTTGAACGCAACTATTACCGTGCATACCGTGAACAGTGACCGTGACGCAGAATCAACAGCGTCGCAAAGCCCGCCTTTCCGCTCATTCGATATTTCGGCACCGGCTTTTCTGTGCATTCGTGAGACTGCCGCCCCCACTGTCAGACACGCAAGAACGTCTGACACATATATCACCGCACCTGCCGCCGTGCTGCCGAATATGCCGTTTCCGAGCATTATCATCGCAAATGTCGGCGAGATGCAGTAGCAGAACATTGAAGCATTCTCCGCACTGTACCTGACCGCAGGAGAATCATTATTCCGTGCAGCTTCCTCCGCAAGGAGCTTTGCACCTATCGGATAACCGCCGGTCATGCTCAGCAGAAATACCGATAATGTCCGGTCGTCTGCCTTTATGATATGCCGCATCAATGGCATCATAGGACGGAAAATGATACGGTACAGACCGGAAGTCTGAATGTACGTCGATATCACCATGAACGCGAACATTGACGGTATTATCGTACTTATGCAGACATCTATGCTTTTTACCGTGCTTGCCGCTGCCTGCGACGGAAAAATAATCACAAGTGCCGCCGTGATGCAGATAAGGACAGCTTTGGCTGTGGATCTTATTGTTTCTTTTTTTATGTATGATCGTTCCTTTCGCACAATAATTGTCCGGCAGGAGGTTCCCAGATATCATTTATTGCGGACTTGTTACATATATATTAACGGGACGGTGATAAAATGAATGTATATAAGCTTTCGGAGAAATATGAAAATGCGAAGAGATCGCTGATACACCATTCTCTGATACAGATAAGCGACAACAGCAGGCTCACGGTCGAGGAATGCAAAGAAGTCATAATGTTCGATGAAAATACCGTAAAGCTGCGGCTGTCTTTCGGGAATATAACCATAAACGGTCTTGATATGAAAATGAAAAATTTCAGCGACCGCGGTGTGATAATTACCGGAAAACTCCATTCGATAGGATTTGACGACAACTGAAAGGACGGTAAAGCTCTGAATGATATCCGGCGGAAAAGTTAGATTCGGTATGATCGGCGCATACTGCGAGCGTTTCATAGATGAGATGATCGCAAGCAAAATAAGGATAGAGGGTATCTCAAACGAAAACGGTGTGATTTACGCAGAGGTGAGTGTGAGAAATTACCCGAAAATTGCACGGCTGTCAAGAAAATACGGAGTGCAGGTGCGCATAAAGGAGAAAAAGGGTGCGTATTTCAGGTTCTCCGGGCTCAGAAAGCGTCCCGGACTGATCGTGGGAACATTTGCCGCTGTTTTTATCGTACTGCTCCTGCGGCTTTTTATCTGGCATATTGAGATACACGGAAATGAGGAGCTCACCGACAGTTATATGCTCGGACTGCTCGAACAGTACGGGTTTACTTCCGGAGCTTTCGCAAACGGCACCGATGCACTCACAGCCGAGCGGAATATACTCATGGGCTCGGACAGGATAAACTGGATAAACATAGAGGTGAACGGCAGCAGGGCAGATGTCTATATCAGCGAGGAAAAAAGCGGCACGAAAGATGATGTCGATTTCAAAACGCCCTGCAATATAGTAGCCGGAAGATCAGGCATACTCGTTGATGCAGATGTAAGCTCCGGAAAGCTGATGTATGAGAAGGGAAGCGGCTTCGCTGAGGGAAGCGTTATAGTCAGCGGGACCGTAAGTTCGGGCAATACCATGATAATCGTACATTCAGATGCGAAGATCACGGCTGATTTCTTTGAAGATGTTGAATTTTCGATGAACTATACCACAGTCGAGAAGGTGCCGACCGGAAGCTCGTCCGAGAGAAAGCAGCTCATGCTGTTCGGAATGGTCATTCTGCTTCCGTCAGCCGGTGTCAGCACCGAAAACACCGTCTGCACCGAACAGACGGAAGAGTGTACGCTTTTCGGAATAAAGCTTCCGCTGAAAATAAAGACCGAGACATATACGGCTTACAGAGAAGAGCCGGTCACACGAAAGCAGGAGGATATAATCAGACTGCTCAACAGCAGGCTTGAACTGTATAAATACAATTTTCTGCGGGATTATGAGATACTCGATACCGTGACATATCTTGATGAGACTGATGAGGGACTTACACTCAGAGCAAGGATAAAGCTGCGCGGCGACATCGGGGTGAAAAAGCCGATATATGAACACTGAGAATGCGTTCTGTCAGCTGTGGATAACAGCCGGCAGGACGCTTTTCTGAGTTCATGAAGCAGCGCGGAAAATTTTGCTTGCAATTTCAGAGGTAATATGTTATAATATAATGGGAACCTCTAAAAACCCATTTGAGAGAAAACGAGTCATCCGCGTCGAATACTTCGTCAAGTCTCCTCACCTTGCGTCAGCAAGCTTTCGGAGCCTTT
>CAMOKN010000137.1 GCA_946617595.1 uncultured Clostridia bacterium | reverse complement strand
GTTCCGGTCATACATACACCATACGGTTCGGCATCGGCGTGCTTATGCGGTATTTCCTCGATGACGACTTCGATGTGAAATATGCAGAGGAAGCTGCGAAAATACGCTCGGACGAGTACTATGTGAATATGATGACGGCTTGGTATTTCGCAACCGCACTCGCAAAGCACTATAACGAGGTACTGCCTTTCATAGAGCGGCACCGGCTTGACGCATGGACACACAACAAAGCAATACAGAAAGCGATAGAAAGCTACCGCGTCACCGACGAACACAAGGCATATCTGCGCAGCCTTAAAGTAAAATAACTCACCCGGCTTTCTGACGCTTCTCCATTCTCCTCCAGCTCACAAAGCCGTACAGGTCATTGGCAAGGAACATCACAAAGCATACCGCTACCGAGATATAAGCCCTGTCCTCCATTGCCGCAAGCACCCAGAGCAGTATCAGCACCGCGTCATTGCACGCATAGAGAAGCGCGTAGAACGGACTGCGGCGGAACGTGAGATAAGCGGCAGCAAAACTCGTGGTAACGGAAACTGTGCTCGGAATAAGGTTTGATGTGCCGAAAGCACCGAGTATGAAATAAAACGCGGCGGTGACCGCAGCCGTCAGAAGTATCATCAGGATCAGCTCACGTTTTCCGATGCGGTTCACCTTTACCTCACGGCTCTCTCCGCTGTACGGGTTTCTGAGCCACGACACCAGCGACAGCACTGCCATTGGAGCGGTCATTCCGAGATAAGTCATCATCTCGCCGTAGTACGCAAAAGAATATGAAATGATCCCGTACAGAATGCTGAATACTACCATAAGGAACTGCCCGGCGGGGTGTCCTTTGGCGCAGAAAATGAGAGATGCAGCACCGATAAGAGATGCCGCGAGCGTCAGCCAGTTCTCCCTGTCAAAAACGACAAATGCCGTTATTATCAACACCACGGAAGATGTCAGCAAAACAAGCTCGCCTTTTGAAAAATACCCTTTCGCTTTACGCAGAAAATCCATATTACCTCCAAAAACAAAGCACCTGTCAATGTATCTTCTAAGACCTAACGATACATTTACAGATGCTTTTTAAGTATCTTTACTACCCGGTGGCAGTACCTATTCTGTTTTCTTATGCTTTAATCTCTTTGAGCGAATACTTGTCGCGGTAGAACTCATAGTCGGTATTGTATTCGCCGTTCTTCTCGCTCTTGAGATGATTGATGTAGTCGTGCATATCAAAGCTCTCATGCGCTATCTCAATCATGCAGACAGCGATGTTGGAGCAGTGATCGGAGATCCTTTCAAGGTCATTCAGCAGATCAGAAAGCACAAATCCCATTTCTATCGTGCATTCCTGCTTGCGCAGTCTTTCGATATGCGCCGATTTTATCTGAACTTTAAGCTTATCTACTACCTGCTCCAGCGGTTCGACTGCAACGGCTTTGCGCAGATCGTTGTTCTCGAAAGCAGATATCGATATATCGAGTATCTCGCTTACCGCCGCGATCATTACCTTGATCTCCGAAACCGCTTCATCGGAGAACCGCAGTTCCTTATCCCGTATCTCTTCTGCGGATTCCACGATATTCACCGCGTGATCGCTCAGCCTCTCGAAATCGCTGAGCATGTGCAGAAGCTCGGAGACCTCACGGCTGTCCGCTTCAGAAGTATCCTGGTTGCTTATCTTGACAAGGTATGTGCCGAGGCTGTCCTCGTACATATCCACGGATTCTTCCATTTCCCGGACTTTCTTTGCTTTCTTCTCGCTGTAATCGAACAGCGTATCAAAAGCTATATAGAGTGAATTTTCAGCTTCGTGCGCCATACTGACGGCAACTGTACGGCTGCGGTCAATTGCGATAGGCGGTGTCGAGATAAGACGGTCATCGAGCAGTGCAAACTCGCCCTTGTCCGTACCTTCTCTGATAACCACGCACGCCAGCTTTTCAAGCAGCTTGTTGAACGGCGCAAGAGTTACTATTGTAAGGATATTGAATGCGGAATGGCAGATAGCTATTCCGAGCGGTGTAACCGCTTCGCTCGATATTGCCGGTTTTAACAGCGCGTTCGCGAGAGAATAGATCGACAGCCATACGAGCGTACCGATCGTGTTGAAGCTGAGATGTATGAATGCGGCGCGCTTTGCGTTCTTGTTCGCGCCGAGGGACGATATCATCGCTGTAACGCAGGTACCGATGTTCTGACCCATGATTATCGGTATCGCGCTGGAATAGGTGAGCTGACCGTTGAGCGATATTGCCTGGAGTATTCCGACGGAAGCCGCCGACGACTGGATTATCGCGGTTATGACGGCTCCGGCAAGCACACCGAGCAGCGGGTTTGAGAACATACCCATGAGCTGCGCGAATTCCGGAACATCTTTCAGTCCGGAAACGGCTTCTGTGATTATCTGCATACCGTACATCAGGAAGGACAGACCGAAGAGGATAGATGCGGTATCGGCTTTTTTTGAGTCTTTCTTGAAAATCAGCAGGATAATTATTGCCACAAAAGCGATTATCGGAGTAAAGGTGCGCGGGTTGAGGAACTGCACCCACATAACATCACTGTCAACACCGATCAGCGACATTATCCACGACGTTACGGAGGTACCGAGGTTAGCGCCCATGATAATGCCGATAGCCTGTCCGAGGGTAAGGATACCGGAGTTTACGAATCCGACTACCATGACCGTAGTTGTGGCAGAGGACTGGATAACCGCTGTAATAACCACGCCAAGCAGAAATCCCTTGAATTTTGTTGAAGTTGCGGCTGCCAGCAGAGTTTTCAGCTTTCCGCCGGCTTTCTTTTCGAGACCCTGACCCATGAGCTTTACGCCGTAAAGCAGCAGAGCAAGACCTCCGAGCAGCGAAAACACATTAAATATGTCCATAGACATCACCAAATCATGCAGACTTCTCCTGTCTGCGTTTTTTCACATATTATTTACCTTTTCCTACACATTAATTATAAACTGTTTGTGTGACAATTTCAAGTAAAAATGATGTTCAATTATAAATTCGTCGCTTTTACATAACCGTTTCAACATCTTCCGGCATTATCCATACATTTTAGACAAATCAGAAAAAACGCTGCGCTTGAGATCGGGGGAAACCTTTCTGAAGAAAGGTTCTCCCCCGTACCCCTTTCCAAAGACTTTTTACTCGCTTCGCGTTCATTTTCGGAAACAGTGCATATAAAAAATAAGACAGGACTTCATAATAGATCCTGTCCGTTCTTTACGCTTTCTCTTCAAGTTCCGTATTACGGGAATTGTTTAGGGGGTCCAGCCCCCTTTTTTAAAGGGGGCTGGCGCCGTCCGCGCAGGACAAGGCGCGTAAGCGCAGGTCAGATAGCGTGGGCGTGTTTTTTCCAGTTTCCGAAGAAGTAGAAGCATACGGAGAGCGCTGCGGAAATACACCAGCCTATCGGCCAAGACCACCACACGCCGTTCAGTCCCATGCCCACAGGTCCGGAGAATATGTATGCGAGTACAACGCGCAGTATCAGATCCGTGAACGTGGTTATCACGAAGTAGATCATAGCTCCTGCACCTTTCAGCACCGCGTCGCAGTTGAGCTTCGCCGTTACCGCGAAATAGAACGGTGCAACGATCAGAAGAAAATCATAGCCAATGCCCACAGCCGCTCCGTCCGTGCTCTCCATAAACAGCCCCACAAGCTGACCTCCGAAGATCAGATACAGCGCAGATATCGGCAGACATACGCAAGCCGACATCACCACCGATGTCCGGAACCCGCTCACTACGCGGTCAAGCTTTCCCGCTCCTATATTCTGTGCGGTGAAGTTCGCCATTCCGTTTGACATTGTCGCAACACTCGTCACCACGAAAGTGTTCAGCTTTATTGCCGCCGAGTAGCCTGCCATTGCCGCTGTTCCGTAGCTGTTGATGATGCCCTGTATGAATAGGTTCCCCACCGATACAAAGCTCTGCTGGAGTATCGACGGTATCGCCACAACGCCGATCTTTCCGAGCATTGCCCACGAAAAAAGCTGGGAACTGCCCTCCTCCGGCAGTTTCTTCACCCTCAGATTCAGTATTATGAAT
>CAMOKN010000136.1 GCA_946617595.1 uncultured Clostridia bacterium | reverse complement strand
GGGAAGGGAAACTCATTTCCGCGTTCGGAAATGGGGTTCCCTTCCCCTCTCTTCCCCGCATTTCTCAAGCGAAGCGACTGATCTCAGCTGTCAGCAAACTGGCTGTTATACAGATCGGCGTAGAAGCCGCCTTTTTGCAGAAGTTCGTCATGTCTGCCCTGCTCGATGATGCTGCCGTTATTCATTACGAGTATCACGTCGGCATCTCTGACGGTTGACAGTCTGTGTGCAACGATGAAACTTGTTCTGCCTTTCATAAGCTTTGTGAACGCGTCCTGTATCTTTGCTTCGGTGCGTGTATCTATCGACGATGTTGCCTCATCAAGTATCAGCATAGGAGGTAGGCAGAGCATGATCCTTGATATGCAGAGAAGCTGCTTCTGACCCTGAGAAAGGCTTCCGCCGTCCTCGCCTATAACTGTGTCATATCCGTATTTGAGTCTCTTTATGAAACTGTGCGCATGGGCAGCCTTTGCGGCTGCGATGACTTCTTCATCTGTCGCATCGGGCTTTCCCATTGTGATGTTGTCGCGGATAGTTCCAGATATCAGTATTGTATCCTGAAGCACCATTCCGTATGACGAACGCAGGCTTTTTCGGGTGACGCTGCGTATATCGTTTCCCTCAGCGTAAATTGTTCCGCCGGTGACATCATAGAACCGCATCAGCAGGTTTATGAACGTTGTTTTTCCGCAGCCTGTGGGACCGACTATTGCCGCCTTTTGTCCCGGTTTTATATCAATATTGAAATCCTCGATAAGCTTTTTGTCCGGATCGTATGAGAAGCACACATTTTCAGCCCTGATACTGCCCTTAACATCGGAGAGTATCAGCGCGTTATCCGGCTCCGGTATCTGCGGCTCTTCTTCTATAAGTTCGAATATCCTTGCGGCGCAGGCAAGAGCGTTCTGCAATTCGGTTATCACTCCTGATATCTCGTTGAACGGCTTTGTGTATTGGTTCGCATAGCTCAGAAAGCAGGACAGCTCACCTACGGTTATCGCGGTGCCGATCATTCCGCCGTTTATAACGGCTATTGCGCCGAAAAGAGCTACTGCCGCATATACCATACTGTTTACAAATCTGGTGGTCGGATTTGTGAGGGAAGAGAAAAACGTTGCACGAAGTGAACACTTCTCCAGCCGTTCGTTTATCTCACAGAACTGTTCTTCAGCCTTGTCCTCGCGGCAGAATGCTTTTACTGTCCTGCCGTTTCCGATCATTTCCTCAATAAACGCGGTCTGCTCTCCGAGAGTTTCAGAGCGTGCCTTGAACATACTGTATGTCCGGCGTGAAATGAATCTTGCGGCAAGCAGAGAGACCGGCGTGAGCACTACGACCACAAGCGTTACCACGGGGTCGAGCATAAGCATGAATGCAAGTGTGCCGAAAATAGTTACCACACCTGTGAAGAGCTGTGAAAATCCAAGCAGCAGACCGTCGGCAAACTGATCCGCGTCTGATATCACACGGCTCACAGTGTCGCCTGTGCTTTTCTTATCGAGACTGCTGAACGGCAGTGACTCTATCTTCTCAAAGGCTTCGTTTCGTATATCGCGTACAACATTGAACGCGATGCGGTTGTTTATCACTCCCATGAGCCATTGCAGAAGTGCGGTCGCGCCTGCGACAGCACCGGCTCGGACAAGCATCGGGAGTATAGCGGCAAAGTCAACGTTTCCGGCTCCGATTATGCAGTCTATCGCGTTTCCTATGATTATCGGGATATAGAGAGTTCCCGCTGCCGTAAGAGCCGCAAGCAGCATGGACAGAAGCATCAGTCCGATATAGCGCCGGATATGGTGCAGGACCTTGCGAAGAGTACCTTTGTCGGCTTTCATACTGCCTTGCCCTCCTTCCTGAACTGCGAATCGTATATTTCCTTATATACGGGGCAGTTTTCGAGCAGTTCGGCGTGTGTTCCGACACCGGCAGCACAGCCGTCGTCCAGCACTATGATCTTGTCGGCGTGCATTATTGAGGACGTTCGCTGAGATACGATAAATACAGTGGTGTTTTTGAGGGAACGCAGAGCTTTGCGCAGAGCGGCATCTGTTGCAAAGTCAAGAGCCGATGCGCTGTCATCGAGAATAAGTATCTCAGGCTCACCCACAAGCGCACGCGCAATGGTGAGTCTCTGGCGCTGACCACCGGAGAAGTTCCTGCCGCCCTGCTCGACCATACAGTCAAGGCCGTTCTGCTTTTTGTCGATTATCTCCCTTGCCTGAGCGATATCGAGAGCACGATATATCTCTTCATCAGTGGCATTTTCTTTTCGCCACTTCATATTTTCGCGGACAGTTCCCTTGAAGAGCACTGCTTTTTGCGGCACAACTCCTATTTTTCTGCGCAATGCCGGAAGTTTGTAATCCTTTATGCTTATGCCGTTGATGTAAACATCTCCGGCAGTTGCATCATAAAATCTCGGTATCAGGTTCACAAGAGAGGTCTTTCCTGAACCCGTACCGCCGATAATTCCCACAACGGAGCCTCTTTCCGCTGCGAGGTCAATATCTGTGAGCGAATTTTCCGCAGCGTTTTTATATCTCAGATCGGCATGTCGGAACTCTACGGCATATTTATAGTTCTCGAACCCGTTTTCCTCGGTTCCCTCAGTCATTCCTTCACCGCTGTCGAGTACGGACTGTATGCGTCTGCCGCAGGCAACAGCCTTGGTCACTGTGATGATAAGTCCCGCAAGTTTTATCAGTTTGACAAGTATCTGTGAAAGATAATTATACAGCGCGATCACCGATCCTTGTGTGAGATCGCCGCTGTCTGTGCGTATTGCTCCGACCCAGATCAGAATTATTATTGCAAGATCGACCAGCGCGAGGGTCAGCGGATTCATGAGCGCGGAGATATGACCGGCTTTTTTCTGTTCTTTTGTGAGCTGTTCGTTTATACTGCGGAACTTCTTTGTCTCGCTGTCCTCTATGCAGAACGCGCGTATTACTCTTGCGCCGTTCAGGTTCTCACGGGTACGGCTTAGCAGCTTGTCGAGACTTCCGCGCACTTTGGTATAGAGCGGCATACTTCCGAACATTATGCCGAACACGACTGCGAACAGCACCGGAATGACAGCCGCAAATATAAGCGCGGCACCGGTATCTATCGTGAATGCCATTATCATTGCTCCGAACACGATAAAAGGCGATCTCAGCGCAAGTCTCAGCGTCATATTGACGCCTGTCTGGACCTGGCTGAGGTCGCTTGTCATACGGGTTATCAGGGTAGATGTTCCTATATCGTCATAATCGCTGTACGAAAATCCCTTTATATGTCGGAAAAGCGCGTTTCCGACAGTCTTTGAGAATCCCGTTGCAGCCTTTGCCGCAAAATACTGTGCCGTTACCGAGAATGCAAGTCCTGCAAGTCCCAGTCCTACGAGCACAGCGCACATAGCGATTATATATCCCTTGTCGCCGCCTGCAATGCCTTTGTCGATGATGTTTGCGACAACTATAGGCACGAACAGCTCAAGCACCGCTTCGATGCACTTGAACAGCGGGCTCAGGATAGTTTCTTTCATGTAGCCTTTTGTCAGATATCCAAGAAGTTTCATATATATCCTTTTAAAGGAGCACAAACCTATAAATTAAATTGCGAAGCTATTCGCCTTTGCTTCTTTCGGCGACCGAAAGAAGCGGGGTTTGGGGCAGAGCCCCAATCTCAAGCGCAGCGACCCTCTCCCCCAAGTCTCAAGCGCAGCGATCCTCTTACCAAGATCGGATCAGTTCTTTTTTCTCTTAGCCTCATCTTTAGCGCGGGCTTCATGTTCAAGGATCCTTTTGCGGAGCCTGATCGACTTGGGAGTTACTTCCACCAGCTCGTCATCTGAAATGAATTCGAGACTTTCTTCAAGGCTCATGTGCTTCGGCGGAACAAGGCGGAGAGCCTCGTCGCTGCCGCTTGCTCTTGTATTCGTGAGGTGCTTCTTTTTGCATACGTTCACAACTATATCACCGAGTTTCGGAGAAACGCCGACGATCATTCCCTCATACACGTCAAGACCGGGATCTATGAACATCGCACCTCTGTCCTGGACGTTCCATATTCCGTATGCGCTTGCAGGACCTGTCTCGAATGCAACGAGTGAGCCGGTAGTTCTTACCGGTATATCGCCCATATACGGTTCATATCCGAGAAACAGCGTGTTAAGCACTCCCTCGCCCTTTGTGTCGGTGAGAAACTCGCTTCTGTACCCGAAAAGTCCTCTTGACGGTATTTTGAATTCAAGTCTTGTGCGCGAGCCTATCGGGTGCATTTCAAGCAGTTCGCCCTTGCGTACACCCATTTTCTCCATTACTGCACCGACGCTCTCGTCCGGGACATCTATCACGAGCTTTTCCATAGGCTCACATTTTACGCCGTCTATCTCCTTGTACAGAACACGCGGAGTGCTTACCGAAAGCTCATAGCCTTCACGGCGCATTGTTTCTATCAGTATCGACAGGTGCATCTCGCCTCTGCCGGCAACATCGTATGCGTCACGTACATCACTTTCCTTTACGCGAAGCGACACATCTTTCAGCAGCTCGCGTTCGAGACGTTCGCGGATCTGTCTTGATGTTACGAACTTTCCTTCTCTGCCTGCAAACGGGCTGTCGTTTACGGAGAATGTCATTTCTACCGTAGGCTCGCTTATCTTTACGAACGGCAGAGCCTCTACGGCGTCAGGCGAGCATACGGTCTGACCGATCGTGATGCCCTCGATGCCGGAGAAGCATACGATGTCACCGACGGAGGCTTCCTGGACCGGTGTTTTTCCGAGCCCGTCAAATTCGTACAGGCTCACTATTTTTGCCTTGAACGGTGTAATGGTATTGTGATAGTCGCAGACCATGACTTCGCTGTTCTGCTTTATCATTCCGCGCTCTATGCGTCCGATAGCTATTCTTCCGACATATTCGCTGTAATCTATCGACGATACGAGAAGCTGGAGCTCGCCGTCGGGGTCGCCTTCAGGAGCCGGGATATGCTCAAGTATCATATCGAACAGCGGAATGAGGTTCTCGCCCTGTACATCGGGATCGAGGGACGCTGTGCCGTTTCTGCCGGAGCAGAACACGACCGGACTTTCAAGCTGTTCGTCGTCCGCGTCGAGATCCAGCAGCAGTTCAAGGACTTCATCTACGACTTCTTTTGATCTTGCATCGGGACGGTCGGTCTTGTTTACTACAACGATCACCTTGTGGCCGAGTTCGAGAGCCTTCTGAAGCACGAATCTTGTCTGGGGCATCGTTCCCTCGAAGCTGTCAACGAGCAGCAGAACGCCGTTCACCATTTTGAGTATTCTCTCGACTTCGCCGGAGAAATCGGCATGGCCGGGGGTATCGACGATGTTTATTTTCACGCCTTTGTAGTTTATGGACGTATTTTTTGCGAGGATAGTTATTCCGCGCTCACGCTCGATAGCGTTGTTATCCATTACGCGCTCGACTACCGCCTGATTTTCGCGGTAAACACCGCTTTGTTTGAGCATCTCATCGACCAGCGTGGTCTTGCCGTGATCGACATGGGCTATTATTGCAATATTTCTCAGATCTTCTCTTTTCAATGTTATCTTCCTTTATATGTTATTTTTTAACCTGTCAATTATATATCATTTTTTTATGTTTGTCAATAGAAAAGGTTACAAAAACGCCTGATCTGCGGAAATATCCTGTGTGCAATATTTTGAGCCGTGAGGTCCGGTGTGTTTGGGCATTTATGTTGCATTTTAAGGGAAGATATGCTATAATGTTACTATTAAATCAAAGAGGTGTCTCAAATGCTTAAAATAGATGACCCGATAGAGCTTTCCGAACTGCACAGAGCTATTCTCGAAGCTAAGTTCCACCCGTTCCCGACAGACGCGGCCGCAGCAGGAAGCCCTGTGCTTGCGGGAGTTTCAAACCGCATCTATGACGAACTCAGCAGAAAACAGGACAAACGCTCCGCGGATATAGCCGCATTTCAGGATCTGCGCCGAATAAAGTCTCAGAATGGTTACAGAGGACAGTGGCGCACTGCGGTAATGGCGGCTCGCCGAGATACTGTCATGCGAGATGCCGGTTATGAGGACAGGATAGCTTTTGCAAAATGCTACCTGAGTCCGTTTTCCTGCACGGACGACGAGCTGAGGGAATTTCTCGATGATGTTGACGGAAAGACCGGAGAACATGATATCGGTAAGCTCTTCACAAAGAACAGATTTGCTTCGGCTCAGATGCTTGATCTTGCATACAGTTTCGGCAGGAAGCAGGCGCATCTGGTATTTATACTGAAGGATATGAGGGTCTGCGACATATATTTTTCGGGAGTGCACAGATTTGAGACTGTCAGTGAGGGCGAACCGCCGGAGATCGCCGTGCTGAAGAAGTTTAACGCGAGCGCCGGTAAGACCCAGAAGCTCGAAGCCGTTCTGGAGGGAGGCGGAAGCAGGCTGACCCTCTCCGTAGAGGCGGACAGCGCCGATTACTGGCTGTAATACACTGTAAAGGAAATGCGACGATGATTAAGGAAAATATCAGAGATGAATCCGCATACCGCAAGGTAAAAAGCCCTTCGACCGTCGAAGACCAGATAGAAAAGCTGCGGAGCAGAGGCTGTATTATCGAAGACTACGATCATGCGGTCTGCGCTCTGTCAAACATAAATTATTACAGGCTTGCGCATTATTTTGCGGTATTTCTTGAAACGAAGAACCGCTACCGCGACGGAACGAGCTTTGAAGCGGTGATGCATATTTATGATTTTGACAGGCTGCTGAGATCGCTGCTGCTGCTTGCACTTGAAGAGGTCGAGATCACCATGCGCGCGAATATCTCAAACTACCACGCTCTGAAATACGGTGCGCTTGGATATCTTAACGGTTCAAGCTTCGACGCACGCCATAATCACAAGGCTTTTCTGAAAAAGATCGACCGCATGATCGAGAACAATACCGGCGAACAGCTTGTTACACACCACATGAAGAAGTATGGCGGCGCTTTTCCGCTGTGGGTAATAATGGAGCTTTTCAGTTTCGGGAATCTCAATGCGTTCTACAGCGATATGAAGACCGAGGATAAGCGCGCTGTCGCCGAAAATGCATTCGACCTGCCTTACCGCTGTGTGGAGAACTGGCTGCAATGCCTTTCCGAGCTTCGCAACCACTGTGCGCATTATAACAGACTGTACGCGAATACGCTGTCGGCAGTCCCGAAGCAGATACCAAATTCCGAGCGCCGCCTGTCGAACACGCTGTTCGATTATATCCTGATCCTGAAGCAGCTCTATCCGCGCAATGAGATATGGAACACAGCCTTTGCCGGAAAGCTCGCACTGCTTATGGCAGAGTACAACGAGGTCGTGGATCTTAACTGTATAGGATTTCCCTCTGACTGGCAGGCTCAGCTCATGGACAGGTGAGATCGGTCGCTGCGCTTGAGATTGGGGGAAGGAGAAAGGGAACCCCCTTTCCAAAGTGGAAAGGAGTTTCCCTTCCTCCCTCCCCCAAACCCCTTCTCTCCAACTCTCCTGAAAGGCTGCACTTGAACCGATTGTTATCTGCGTATTATTTGATCTGAAGAGAAATTTAAAAAGTTTTCTCAAAACTCTTGAAATATTATATAATTTATAGTATAATAGATTGGATATTCATTAAATACCAATGAAAGGAACAAGAGAATGGATATAGTGACACTTGACCATATCTGTCAGCTGTCAAAGCTGAATTTCAGCGAAGACGAACAGAAGTCCATGCTCGGTCAGATGACCGATATCATAGAACTTATGGACACCATTAAAGAATATGATATAACCTACGATGATACAAAAGATCATAACGAGATAGGATATGACGATCTCCGGAAGGATATCCCTCAGCCGTCATTCCCGACCGAGAAGCTCCAGCAGAATACTTCACCCAGAGATAACTGTTACGTTGTCCCGAAGATGATGGAATAACGGAGGGGATACAATGGATCTGAAAAATATCACAGTTGCAGGACTCAGGAAGATGCTCGACAGCAAAGAGATAGGCGCAAAAGAAGCGGCGTCGGAATTTCTCGCTGAGATAAAAAAGAACGACGGAAAAGTCCTCTCGTATATCACCGTTACCGAAGATGAGACAATGAAAAATGCCGATGCGGCACAAAAACGAATAGATGCCGGAAATTCTGCTCCGCTTACCGGAATACCGCTTGCGATAAAGGACAATCTCTGCACCGACGGGATAAGGACTACCTGCTCGTCGAAGATGCTCGCTGATTTTGTTCCGCCTTATAACGCCACAGCGGTGGAAAAACTCATAGCGCAGGATTATGTGATACTCGGAAAAGCTTCTATGGACGAATTTGCAATGGGCGGTTCTACACAGACCAGCGCGTTTGCAAAGACTAAGAATCCGTACAATACCGAGTGCGTTCCCGGCGGTTCATCAGGCGGTTCTGCTGCTGCTGTATCGGCAGGTTTCTGCGCGGCAGCGCTCGGCAGCGATACCGGCGGTTCTATACGTCAGCCGTCTTCGTTCTGCGGAGTTACCGGTCTGAAGCCCACCTACGGCAGAGTATCGAGATACGGGCTCGTGGCTTTTGCAAGCTCGCTCGATCAGATAGGTCCGATAGCAAGAAGCGCAGAGGACTGCGGAATGATACTGAATGTTATCGCAGGTGCCGATCCTAAGGACGCAACAAGCAGGAATGTGCCTTTCACGGATTTCAACGAGAAGCTCGGAAAAAGTGTTGAGGGAATGAAGATAGCTATACCCAAGGAGTTCTACGGCGACGCAGTAGATGAAGAAGTGAAAAATTCTGTCATGAACGCCGCTCACGAATATGAGAAAATGGGTGCATCGCTCGTTGACTGCTCGATAAGCACACTGAAATACGCGGTGCAGGCATACTACCTGATATCATCGGCTGAAGCTGCTTCGAACCTTTCACGTTACGACGGAATAAAGTACGGGCTTCGCGGAGAGGGCCACAGCTTTGATGAAATGATAAGAGACAGCCGCAACAGAGGTTTCGGCGATGAGGTAAAAAGACGCATACTTCTCGGAAACTACGCGCTGTCAAGCGGTTATTACGACGCTTATTACAGAAAAGCGCTTGCACTCAAGCAGGAGATAATAAAGGAATATGAGGCTGTGTTTGAAAAAGCAGATGTTATCCTTACTCCGACAGCGCCCAGCGTTGCATACAAAATAGGCGTACAGGACAATGATCCCGTGAAGATGTACACCGCCGATATCTGTACCGTAACGGTAAATATCGCCGGACTCCCGGCAATAAACACCACCTGCGGATATGATAAGAACGGTATGCCGATAGGTATGTCGATAGTAGGCAGACGGTTTGATGAATCCACGATAATACAGACTGCGGACGCATTTGAGAAAACATTCAGCCCCGTCCGCTGCACATTATAAGAAAGGAGAGCGGTAAAAAATGTCAGATCTTTACCCTACGATAGGACTTGAGATACACGCCGAGCTCCTTACAAAGTCAAAGGTGTTCTGCACCTGCTCGGCAGAGTTCGGCGGAGAGCCGAATTCACGCTGCTGCCCTGTGTGTTCGGGAATGCCCGGTACCCTTCCGGTGCTGAATCATACGGCGGTAGAATATATAGTAAGAGCAGGATATGTTACGAACTGCGAGATATCGCGTTTTACGAAGTGGGACAGAAAGAATTATTTCTATCCCGATCTTCCGAAAGCGTATCAGATATCGCAGATGCCGCGTCCGGTGTGCCTAAACGGATATGTCGATATAAACGTGAACGGCGTTGAGAAGCGCATACGCGTGAACCGTATCCATCTTGAAGAGGACGCAGGAAAGCTTGTCCATGACGAAGCTACACGTTCAAGTCTCGCGGATTATAACCGCTGCGGGATACCGCTGATCGAAATGGTCACAGAACCGGATTTTCACAGCGCTGAGGAAGTAATAGCGTATGTCGAGAAGATAAAGCTGCTTTATAAGTATGCAGGGATATGCGACTGCAAAATGGAGCAGGGCTCACTCAGATGTGATGTAAATATCTCGCTCGCCCCTAAGGATTCTGATAAACTCGGCACCCGTGCCGAACTTAAAAACCTCAATTCCACCAAGGCGATAGCCCGCGCGATAGAATATGAGATATACCGCCAGTCGGAGATCATAGAATCCGGCGGAAAGGTATTGCAGGAGACTCGCAGATTTTCTGACACAACAGGAGAGACTACAGCTCTGCGTTCAAAAGAGGACGCTCACGATTACAGATATTTCCCCGATCCTGACATTCCTCCGATCATCTTTACGGAGGAGGAGCTTGACGAGATAAAACGGAAGCTGCCCGAAATGCCAGAAGCCCGTAAAGAGCGCTATATGTCTCAGTACGGCATATCTGCGGCTGATGCGGACAATATAATCAATGACAAGGATATATGCGATTTCTTTGAGGCTGCGATAAAGGCTTACGACAAGCCTAAGAGCGTTGCGAATTTCATACTTGGTGAGTTCATGCGCCGCATAAATCTCGGCGAAATGTCAATGGACAGCCTGAAATTCACGCCGGATCAGCTTGCAAGGCTCATAGAGCTCGGAGATACCGATAAGATCAACAAGAATAATTACAAGACGATCTTTGTTGAGATGATAAACAGCGGAAAAACTCCCGATGCTGTATGCGACGAGCTTGATCTGTGGGTACACGATGATACTTCGGCAGTCGAAGAAGTAATAGATAAGCTCATTGCAGATAACCCGAAGCCGGTCGAGCAGTACCGCGCCGGAGAACAGAAGGTGTTCGGGTTCTTCATGGGTCAGGCAAACAAGGCGCTTAAAGGCAAGGCAACACCTAATACTATAAAGGCAGTGCTTGAACAGAAGCTGAAAGGCTGATTTCAGGATCACCCCCGACAATAATACCGAACAAGAAAACAGAAAGGATAACAACTAAATGTTCACAGCAAACAAATACCGTGACCACTATACAACGATGCTCTCCGAAGCGGATATCGGAAGTACAGTCAGAGTATCGGGCTGGGTCGAGAATATCAGAGATCACGGCGGTATCGAATTTATCGACCTGAGAGATCACTACGGAATGTTACAGGTCACTTTCCAGAATAACGAGAAGCTTCTGGAGGGGATATCAAAAGAATGTGCAGTCTCGATCTCCGGAAAGATCATCAAGAGAGACGAGAGCACCTACAATCCGAAGATAGCTACCGGAACTATCGAGCTTGCAGCCGAAAATGTTGACATTCTCGGAAAGGTCACAAGCCAGCTGCCGTTTGAGATACCCACATCTCACGAGAGCAATGAGGATATAAGACTGCGCTATCGTTTTCTCGATATGAGAAACAGGAAAGTTCATGAGAACATCGTTTTCCGTTCGCAGGTAATGTCATTCATGCGCGAGAAGATGACCGAGCTGGGATTCCTCGAACTCCAGACACCTATTCTTTCAACATCTTCTCCTGAGGGTGCAAGAGACTATCTGATACCCAGCAGAAAGCATCACGGAAAGTTCTACGCTTTACCGCAGGCTCCGCAGATCTTCAAGCAGCTGTATATGGTATCGGGATTTGACAAGTATTTCCAGCTTGCGCCGTGCTTCCGTGATGAGGACGCGAGAGCTGACAGAACGCCCGGTGAATTTTATCAGCTCGACCTCGAAATGTCATTTGCGACACAGGAGGACGTATTTGCGGCTGCGGAACAGGTGTTCCCCGCAATACTCGAAAAATTCGGAAAGAAGCAATATACTCATGCGCCTTTCCCGAGGATAACATACGAGGAGGCAATGCTGAAATACGGTTCCGACAAGCCGGATCTTCGCAATCCTCTGTTCATTATAGATGTTTCCGATCTGTTTGTTGACAGCTCATTCAAGCCGTTCTCAAACAAGACCGTAAGAGCGATAAGAGTTCCGAAAATGGCTGAGAAGTCGAAGAGCTTCTTTGAGAAAATGGAGGAATATGCACTGTCTATCGGAATGAAGGGACTCGGATATTTCAAGGTCGAAGAAGGTCTGAAATTCAACGGACCTATCGACAAGTTCCTCCGCGAGGGCGACAGGGAAGAGCTTGCGAAGCGTGCGGAGCTTGAGGTCGGCGATGTACTTTACTTTATTGCGGACAACAAGAAGAATGCTGAGAAGTTTGCCGGTCAGATCAGAAATGAAGTTGCCGACAGAATGGGACTTATCGACAAGGACAGATTCGAGATATGCTGGATAGTTGATTTCCCGATGTATGAGGAGGACGAGGAGACAGGAAAGCCGATATTTACACACAATCCGTTCTCTATGCCTCAGGGAGAGCTTGAAGCGCTGAACACTAAGAACCCATGTGATGTTCTTGCTTATCAGTATGATGTTGTGTGCAACGGTGTTGAGCTTGCTTCGGGTGCAGTGAGAAACCACGATATCGACGTTATGGTAAAGGCTTTTGAGATCGCGGGATATACCGAAGAAGATGTTAAGGCTAAGTTCGGCGCACTGTACAGCGCGTTTAAATTCGGCGCTCCGCCTCATGCGGGAATGGCGTTTGGTATCGACAGAATGATAATGCTGCTTCTTGATGAGGAGAGCATACGCGAGGTAATAGCGTTCCCGCTCAACTCAAATGCGCAGGATCTGCTTCTTGGTGCTCCTACTGAAGTTACCGAACAGCAGCTAAGAGAGGTACACATCAAAGTACGTCAGCGACCTCAGGATATCAAACCGAACTGATCTGTGGGAGGTAATTATTATGGCAGAATCAAAGTTTATGACATACAAGGGATTTCCGCTCGTGAGAAAGGGAAATCAGATCTATTACGGAAATATGAGCGACGACAAGGTAGCCTGCCTCAATGTTACATCAACACATAAAGAAGGCGATCTTGAGATCGCTGATAAGATAATGGTCGTGCTGATGCGTACAGAAAAGGATATCGATCCGCTGCAGGCAGTGCTCAAGACCAGCAACAGAACGTCTTTGTATGACGCACTCGATGTTGCAAACATCTGGCTTACAAGAGAAAACGTATGAAAACTTCCCGCTTTCACCGAGTGTGAGGGCGGGAAGTTTATCTTGTGCTGAAAAATATTTCAATGCCGATAGCAATGAGTATTATGCCGCCCGTGATCTGAGCTTTTCCGGCTAAGAACGTTCCGGCTTTTCTGCCGATGATAAGTCCGGCAGTGCAGATAACGAATGTTACCGCAGCGATAAGGGAAGAAGCGGTCAGTGCTTCTGCGGCACCGTAGTCGGAAGTGGCAAACCCTGCTGACAAAGCATCTATTGAGGTAGCAACTCCCTGAAGCAGCAGCGCCGGTATTCCCACTGCGGCACCGCCGACACCACCGCCTTTTATCCCGTCGTATATCATTTTGCCGCCTACGAATGTCAGCAGGATAAGCGCTATCCATGGGACATAAATCTCAAATCCCCGGAATCCTGCCACTGCCGTCCTTACACATATCCAGCCTATCATCGGCATCAGAGCCTGAAAAAAGGCGAATATACCTGCCGTAAGCATCATTCTCCGCAGCTTCATTCCCGGTTCTCCGAGCCCGTTTGCAAGCGATACCGAGAATGCGTCCATAGCGAGCCCTGCTCCGAGAAGAAGACTGTTCAATATAAATACTATGCTGATCTTATCACGCCCTGTCTGTCCATGTACTATAGGGAACCTCTAAAAACCCATTTGAGAGAAAAAGAACTGCTTGCACCAACTGCTTCGTCAAGTCTCCTCACCTTGCGTCAGCAAGCTTTCGGAGCC
>CAMOKN010000135.1 GCA_946617595.1 uncultured Clostridia bacterium | reverse complement strand
GGGGCAGCGCCCCAGCGGGTGCAGGGTGGAACCCTGCCGGGGACGGGGGCAGCGCCCCAGCGGGTGCAGGGCAGAGCCTGCCGGGGACGGGGGCAGCGCCCCAGCGGGGGCAGGGCGGAGCCTGCCGGGGACGGGGGCAGTGCCCCCGCGGGTGCAGGGCGGCGCCTGCCGGGGACGGGGGCGGTGCCCCAGCGGGGGCAGGGCGGAGCCTGCCGGGGACGGGGGCAGCGCCCCGGCATCATGCGAGAAATTCAGAGATGTCTTTTTCTTCTCCGTCAGCCCAGAGCTTTTCAAGTCCGTAGAATTCACGTGTCTCATTCAGAAAAACATGGACTACTACATCAATATAATCAAGCGTTATCCAGTTTGTACCCTGCTGATTGATCGAGCATTTCGGCTGTATCCCGGCTTCACCCATTTTATATTCCACCTCGTCCGCAAGGGCTTTTACCTGCGTCGAGCTTGTTCCTTCAGCAATGACAAAATAGTTGGCAAGCACCGTGATATCTCCTATGCGTATCACCTTGATATTGCCGGCCTTTTTTGAATCAAGAGCCTTTACCGCGATCTTTACTTCTTCAATATCGGTCATTTTTTACTCCTTTTATCCATGTAATAATTATAAGCTTCTATTGTTGATACGGGAACTTTCTTGTCGTTCTCCGTAAGATTTGCGATCGACCATTTCAGTGCCTGATACATAGCGTTGTCAAGATCTTTCAGCGCATAAGCCCTGTATTTTTCAACATCGGGATAGTCTCTTTCAGCAGAAACAAGATCTCCGAGATACACTATTTTTTCAAGCTTTGACATTGCCGGACGCGCAACTGTGTGAAAACGTATAGCGTTGCAGATATCATCGTCCTCTATCCCAAGCTCTGTGCGGACATAATAAGCTGCGGCAATGCCATGCCATGTGCTCTTTGAAGCCAGCTCCGCAGGATCGACATAATATCCGCTCGACATCATTTCACTGCGCTGTACATCTGCGTCAGCTTCTTTCCGGCAGTCGTGAAGTATTCCGGCTGTATAGGCTTTTTTTACGTCCTCACCGAATATTTCCGCAAGCTTTACGCACATATCCGCGACATTGCAGCTGTGGGTATATCGTTTCTTTCCCATCATGCCTTTTATCATCTGTTTATACTCGTCAGGCAATGTAGATCCCCTCCTTACGGATATATCCGAGAACGGCGGGGCAGAGAAGACCTTCGGCAGAACCGCCGTGCGAAAGTTCACTGCGTATCTGTGTGGACGAAATATCCGGCACCGGCAGATCAAGTACCTTTATGCGTCCGATCTCGTTAGCATACTCCACCATATCCGTGTAGCTGATACCTTCTCTTGTGACAGCAGCAACGTGCACTTCTTTCAGTATCGCCTCGTACCGGAACCACTTCTCGATCGTGAAAAGCTGATCTCCGCCTATGATAAGGTAAAATTCGGTCTTTTTCGGATATATCTCTTTCAGCGCTCGTATCGTGTTTATTGTGAAGCTTTTACCGCCGAGCTTTTTTTCGATATCCGAGACAGCAAATCCGGGGATCCCCTCAAATGCGAGACGCACCATTTCAAACCGCTGTGCGAATGTTGCCGAACACTTCGGTTTGAGCGGAGAATGAAATGCCGGGATAACGATAGTCTCAGAAAGCTTCAGTTCTTTTGCAGCCTGCACTGCAAGTTCGGTATGACCGATGTGGACTGGGTCGAAGCTTCCGCCGAAAATTCCTACCTTACTCATCTGTGAACACTACTCTCTTGTCGGGATCGCTGTTCTGTCTGTAGATCACGAACTTTGTTCCGATGACCTGTACCGGTTGTGCATTAAGCTCATCGCAGAGCTGACCGCACACTTCTCTCGGCGTCAGTTCACAAGTCTCATGGACTTTTCCTTTTATCAGCTCACGGGCTGTGAGCGCATCGTCAGCCTGTTTCAGCACTTCATCGGTGATCCCGTTTTTGCCGACGAGCAGGATTGTTTCATAATTATTGGCAATAGCCCGGAGTTTTGCTCTTTCTTTTCCTGTCATAAAATTCCCTCAGAATCTAAGAATATTGTTATTGTCGTCATCTTCGTCATCGTAATCATCGTGATAATCCTCGCAGCTTCCGCAGACGTTATAAACGATCTTTTTGCGGGGCGAGATAACAAGACCGAGAACGAGTCCGCCGAGAAATGCTGCTGCGATACCGAGAGTCAGCATTCCTGCGCCTGTTGTCACCGGTGTATCTGCAGCCGCCTTCAGCTGCTCTGCCTTTTTGGCAACCAATTCAGTCATATTGTTATTAATCATATCTTTAACCTCCAAAAATATTGATAGATGCAAATAACTTTCCGATCTTCATTCCCCGGTATCAAGCGTCAGCTTTCTCTCCGGCGAGGATCTCTGCGAGCTGTTTCAATGCAGCTGAGCGGTGGCTGATCTTATTCTTTCCTTCTGCCGTGAGCATAGCAACGCTGGTATCTTCATCTACCATGAAGATAGGATCATATCCGAAGCCGTTCGAGCCGACAGGTTCGGTGCCGATATGTCCGTCAAGTGTGCCGCGGACGCAGTATTCGGTATCATCATCAAGAATACAGTAAATTGCGCAGACGAATCTTGCTGTCCTCATGCTTTCGTCAACGCCGTCAAGCTCGGAGAGTATCTTGTTTATCCGCTGCTCGTCGGTCGCACCTTCACCTGCATAGCGCGCGGAATATATTCCCGGCGCTCCGTCGAGAAAATCAACTTCAAGTCCGCTGTCATCGGCAATTACCGGACAGCGGCAGATATCATAGACTGCCTTTGCTTTTATATGCGCATTTTCCTCGAACGTATCTCCGTTCTCGTCCACTTCAATGCTGATGCCTGCGTCTTTCAGCGAGACAGGCTCATAACCGAGAGGTTCAAGTATTTCTTTTATTTCTCTTACTTTGCCCTGATTGTTTGTTGCAATGACAAGTTTCATATTTTCTGTCAATCCTCATCTTCCTCTAAAAATACCGCTTCGTTCTTTATCGTATCCGAGAACAGTATCGCAGCGTAATCTTCCGGTATGAAATACTGCAAGTCGTCAAGCTTTTCACCGACTCCGACGAGCTTTACGGGTATATTCAGCTCGTTGTTGATCGGGATTATTATGCCGCCCTTTGCGGTGCCGTCAAGTTTTGTGAGAACTATTCCCGTGATGTCGCAGACCTCTTTGAACAGCTTTGCCTGACTTACGGCATTCTGTCCCGTAGTCGCATCAAGCACCAGCAGTGTCTCAAACGCACAGCCCGGAAGTTGCTGACCGATGATCCGTGATATCTTTTTAAGTTCTTCCATCAGATTTTTCTTGTTATGGAGCCTTCCCGCCGTATCAACGATAAGCACATCCGCACCTCTCGCTTTTGCTGCGGTACAGGCATCGAATACCACCGACGCGGGATCGCTTCCTTCTTCGTGCTTCACTATCTCCACTCCGGCTCTGTCTGTCCAGACGTTGAGCTGATCTATAGCCGCTGCCCTGAAAGTATCTGCCGCCGCGACCACGACCTTCTTGCCCTCTCTTTTAAGGAGCGCCGATAACTTTCCGATAGTTGTTGTCTTTCCGGCGCCGTTCACTCCGATGACAAGTATCACGGAGGGTTTCGTGCTGAGATCCAGAGCGTTGTCGCCCCTGAGCATATCCGCAACTATCCCTTTCAGCATCAGCTTTACCTTATTTGTTTCGGTAACGCCTGTACGTTTTACCTCAGCGCGGAGCCTGTCGCAGATCTCTTCTGATGTTACCGTTCCGATATCCGAAAGTATCAGAGTCTCTTCGAGTTCTTCAAAAAAGTCCTCGTCGATCTTTGTGAATGAATTTACCAGCACTTCTACCTTCTGTACAAAGCTGCTGGTGGTCTTTTTAAGACCGTTTTTAAGTTTACTGAATAATCCCATATCCGTTCCTTTTCCTGTCAGTCGAGTTCAAGTTCCATATCGTCTATAAGTTCCTGATGTATCAGGCGCGAGACTCCCTTTTCCTGCATGAAAACGCCGTACAGCACATCACAGCCCTCGATAGTGCCGCGCCTGTGGGTAATTATCATCAGCTGTGTCTGTGTACAGAAGCGTTTGAGGTAAGTCACATACTTGACAACATTTATCTCGTCCAGCGCCGCATCTACCTCGTCAAGCATACAGAACGGTGTAGGGCGGTGCAGCAGTATAGCAAAATAGATAGTGATCGCGACCATTGTCTGCTCTCCGCCGGACAGCGAGATCAGATTCTTTATCAGCTTTCCGGGCGGTGCCGCAAAGATCTCTATTCCGCTTTCGAGGACGTTCTCTGGATCTATCAGTTCGAGGTGAGCTTCGCCGCCGCCGAATACTTCCTTGAAAATCGCGCTGAACTTTTCGTTTATGTCATTGAAGCTTGACAGGAACCTTGCCTTAATGTCGGTAGTCAGGCTGTTTATCAGCTTTTCAAGTTCTGACTTCGATTTCTCGACATCGCGCAGCTGACCCGAAAGTGCTTCGTACTGCTGTTTTACTTCCTCATATTCTTCGATAGCCGAGAAGTTGACATTTCCGAGCGCGGCTATCTGTCTGCGGAGTTCCTGAAGATCCTTTCTTGCAGCTGCAAGGTCTTCCAGCTTTTCCGCCTGTTCTTTTGCCTCCGAAACAGTAAGTTCGTACTTGTCCCAGAGAGAGATCTTCAGCTTGTCGTTTTCCTTCTCCACTGACGCCTTGCGTTCAGTCGCAGCAGCGAGTGCGTTGGAGAATTTCAGCTTGTCATCGTTCTTTTCGCGTATCTCTTTTGCGATCTCATTTATGCGTCTTTCGCAGTCGTTTTCTTTTGCAACAAGCTCGTTTATTGCATTTCCGGTATCTCCGAAGCGCTTGTTTGCATCTTCGATGCGTTTTTTCTGTATTAAGATCTCTTTTCCGAACTCTTCGGTAGATGCATTCACCTCAGCGATCTCGTGATCGAAACGCTCTCCGCTTCCGGCAGCAGCTTCTTTTGCACGCTCAGCCTCTGCCTTCTGCGACAGGATATTTTCGATATCCTTTTCTGCTGTGATACGTGAGAGGTTGAGTTCAGATATCTTTTCGGAAGTCTGCGCACGCTCGTAGTTTGCTTTTTCGAGTTCTTTGCCGGCAGCTTCGAGTTTCTGTTCGTTTGCGGCGATCTGCTTTGAAAGCCTGTCCGCAGCCTCATTTGAGGACTTTATCACTTCGTCCTGTTCAGCGGTGAGCTTGCGGCTCTTGTTTATCATAAGCTCCGCACCGTCCTGCTGTTCTTCGCACTGACGGATAAGATCCTTGACACCGCCGATCTCTGCGGTAATGCGGACTTCTTCCTGTTTCAGCGCCGTCAGACGCTCGTTGAAGCCCTCTATCTCTATGCTCATTTTTCCGACTTCCGCAGAAAGAGCGGAGTAGTCGGTCTGCGATACTTTTATTTTTTCCGAAAGTCCGGCGATCTCGGATTCAAGCGTTTCTATTTCCTGTTTACGCGAGATTATGCCGCTTGTCTCTTTCAGCGAACCTCCGGTGAATGAACCGCCGGCGTTAATGATCTGACCGTCGAGCGTGATGATCCTGAATCTGAACCCGTATTTTTTTGCGATCCTGGTTGCGGAGTTCAGGTCATCTACCACCGCTGTACGTCCGAGTACAGACTCGATTATCTCGCGGTATGTTCCGTCGCATTTTACAAGGTCAGAGGCTATGCCCTCGAATCCGTCCTCGTCTTCAAGTCCGTTCTGATTGAGAATGCTGCCTTTTACCGATGTGATAGGGTAGAAGGTCGCACGTCCGCCGTTTGTATCTTTCAGGAATTTTATGCAGCGCTTTGCTGTTTCTTCATTATCTACTATTATGTTTTGCAGCGCATTTCCGAGCGCAGTTTCAATTGCGGCGGCGTATTTCTTTTCAACGCTTATTATATCCGCAACGGTACCATGTATGCCGCCCAGCTTTCCGGCTTTCTTCGCATTCATTATGGATTTTACGCTGGAAAAATAACCGACCATGTTCTTCTCGACATCTGAAAGAACATCGAGTCTCTGACGCTTGCTGTCGAAGCTGCGTCTGAGCTGTTCATACGCGCTGCGGCTCTCGGTGAGTTTTGCGTTCTTGTTTTCGTAGAGCTTGTTATAGCCGTTCAGCTTGTTTTCAAGTTCGGACTTCTCCTCGTTCAGTTTTTCGAGTTCGCCGGTCAGCATTTTGCGTCTTGCGCGGTATTCACCGACTGCCTTTTCCTGATCCTCGATACGCTGTTTGTCTGCATCGAGACGCTCTGAAAGCTCCTGCTTCGTCTTTTCCGCCTGCTGAATCGTAAGCTTTGTTTCGGTGAGTTTCGCGTACAGAGCGGCAGTCTCCTTGTCGAGAGCCTTATAGTCATCGTCAAGCTCTTTGTCGCTCATATCCGCTTTTTCAAGCGTCTGTCTGAGTTTTTCTATCTCAGCGGAAAGCTTTTCACACTCGCCTCGTTTAAGTTCAGCCTGTTTTTCGAGTTCTTTTATACGCAGATCAAATTCCTCAGCGTTTTTCGAGCTTTCTTTTTTCTGACGTTCGATCTCATTTATGCGTTCAGCATTATGCTTTATCTCATTTTCGAGTACCGCGATCTGCTTATCCGCTTCTGCGATCTCATCTCTTGCGGATTCTGAGCTCCTGCGCAGGTCATCGAGCTGTGCGGCGTACTGCGACTTCTTTATTGAAAGCGATTCGCTCTCATTTTCAAGCTCGTTTATCTCACGGTCGAAATGCTCACATTCTCCCTGATTTGCAAGAACGGAATTTTCGATCTCGACCATTTCTTTTTCGATACGTTCAAGTTCTGCGGCAGTTACGGAGATCTCGATGCTTTTCTCACGTTCGATGAGTCCCTTTGCCTTGATAGCTTTCTCTGACTGTCTTTGCAGCACAGGGACACGTTCTCCGAGCTGGACCTCGGTATCTTTCAGACGCAGATAGTTTGCGTCCGCACGCTGAAGCTCACGCTCTGCGTCAGCCTTCTGATGCAGAAATTTCGATACGCCGGCAGCTTCTTCAAATATCTCGCGGCGCTGGCTGCCCTTTGCGTTCACGATCTCCGCAACTCGTCCCTGTCCGATTATTGAATATCCCTCTCGCCCCAGACCGGTACCCATAAGCAGTTCCTGAATATCTTTCAGTCTGCATTTTTCGCCGTTTATGAGGTATTCACTCTCGCCTGTGCGGTAAAGCTTTCTTGCGATTATAACGTCATCGCTGTCAACACGCAGCGCTCTGTCTCTGTTGTCGATAGTAAGCGCGACTTTTGCGAATCCCATCTGCTTTCGCGTTACCGTACCGTGGAAAATAACGTCCTCCATTTTGTCGCCGCGCAGAGTTTTTGCACCCTGCTCGCCCATTACCCAGCGGAGCGCATCACTGATATTGCTCTTGCCGTTTCCGTTGCTTCCGACGACGGCGGTCATCTTCGTGTCGAAATCCAGCACTGTCTTGTCCGCAAAGGATTTGAAGCCCTGTATCTCAAGTGTTTTAAAGTGCATAAATTTTCAGTCTTGTTCCTTTTTCGTTCTTTATATTGAATCTGTAACCGAGTTTTTCGAGTCTGATCCTGTTCTCTTTTTTCTGTCCGATTATCTTACTTACATTAGCCGGATCGGTGTGAACTTCAAATTCGGTGCCTCCCAGCCTTTTCATTTCTTCAAGCATATCCTCGAAGAATATCCTGCTTTCCGCGATCTCACGAAGTGCCGGGTGGTACACTCCGCCGAGCATCTTTTCTTCGACCTCTCTGCTTGCGTGCAGTCCCATTCTTATCACGGGTATTTTCGCTTCATCGAACATTCTCAGCAGCTGTGAGCAAAGTCCGACTGTCTCCTCAAAGCTGAAACTTGTAAATACTCCGCTTCTGTACAGCTCACCGAGCCGGGTACCGTCAAGTATCACGGCAGGGTAGATGCGCACAGTGTCGGCTTTCAGCGAAATGAAGCGCCGGGCAGTCTCAATGCAGTATTCCGGCTTGTCGCCGTAAAGTCCGGTCATCATCTGAAGTCCAAGTGAAAAGCCGTACTGTTTTATCAGCTTTGCGGCTTTTTCAACATCTCCGGCGGTATGTCCGCGCTCGTTCAGGCGCAGCACATCATCGTTCATGCTCTGTGCTCCTAGTTCTACCGCTGTCATTCCGTATCTATGGAGAATAT
Organism: uncultured Clostridia bacterium; assembly: GCA_946617595.1. GTDB lineage: Bacteria > Bacillota > Clostridia > Oscillospirales > Ruminococcaceae > Ruminiclostridium_E. The sequence continues at coordinate 7,709 of CAMOKN010000135.1, read as the reverse complement.
CCAGCGTTTCTTCATCTGTAAAATCCGGACGGGTCGAGCATCTTATCCCACAGTACACATCGGGGAACTTCTCTGTGAACTCATGTGCCGCTTCAAGCAGCGAGATCATATATTCACGGTCTATCCCCGTGAAGCTTCCGCCGAAGAACGCTATCTCCGCGCGCATATCATTTTTCCGCAGCGTATCTGCCTGTTCGTCCAGCAGCTTTCTTACATCGTCTGCCGACGGTGCTTTCTGAGTGCCGCTGATCGAACGCTGATCGCAGAATGTGCATCGGTGCGGACAGCCGGAGTGCGGCACGAACACCGAAATATTAGTTTGTCTCATATCCCATAAGTGACAGCGCTTCTTTTGCGGCTGCCTGTTCGGCTTCTTTTTTGCTCCTTCCGGTGCCGGTCCCGATCGCCTGACCGTTGAGCTGCACATCTGCGGTGAAAAGCTTTCTGTGTGCGGCTCCTGCCTCGTTTGTGATAACGTACTCTATGTGTTCTTCCGGATTCTGCTGTATCACTTCCTGCAATGCAGTCTTATAGTCCCCGATAAGAAGCTTTCCGTCCTTGATCTTCTCCACAGGCGGCATGAATCCGAGTATGAATTTTCTTGCTTCTTCAAGTCCGCTGTCGAGGTATATTGCGGCTATAAGCGCCTCGAATGCGTCTGCAAGGATAGACTTTCTGTCGCGTCCGCCAGTGCTTTCCTCACCCTTTCCGAGCTTCATATCAAGTCCGAGATCTATACGTTTTGCGAACACATACAGTGTGTCCTCGCACACGAGTTTTGCGCGTATTTTGGTGAGCATTCCTTCCGGGACATCAAGCGACTCGAACAGAAACTTCGATACGACCACCGACAGAACGCTGTCACCGAGAAATTCAAGTCTCTCGTTGCTGTTGTGCTTTCCGTTCACGTATGAAGAATGAGTAAGCGCCCGGTCAAGCAATGCTCTGTTTTTGAAGCAGTAATCTATTTTTTTCTCCAGATCGGTCATCTCAGTTATCCTCTTTGCTCTTCGAGCATATTGCAGCAACAGCGGCGGCGATCTCCGAATTTACGTCCTTCTCGACAAATTCTTTTGCCTGTCTTATCGCATTTTTGAATGCAAGAGCATCACTGCTTCCGTGTGCCTTGAATACAGGCTTTGCCGAACCGAGCAGCGGTGAGCCGCCCACCTCTCTGTAATCCATCTGTCTTGAGATCTTCTTGATCCCCTTCATTGAGAACAGAGCGCCGATCTTTGACAATCCGCCGCCGAAGATATCTTCTTTCAGCGCCTTCTTCATGAATTTTCCCATTCCCTCAACCGTCTTGAGGTAGATATTTCCTGTAAATCCGTCGGTCACGATCACATCTACCGCGCCCAGCGGAACATCTCTTGCCTCGACATTTCCGACGAAGTTAAGTCCCGAATCTCTGAGCAGTTCGTATGCGCCGTGTTCGAGTTCTCTCCCTTTTTCCTCTTCCGCTCCGATATTGAGCAGCCCTACTCTCGGTCTGGATATACCCATTATTTTTTCCATATATACCGAACCCATTACAGCGAACTGAAGCAGCATTTCTGGTCTGCATTCAGAGTTTGCGCCGCCGTCGAGCAGCAGATAAAGTCCGTCTGTGCTTGGCATTATCGGAACAAGCGCAGGTCTTTTGATGCCTTTCAGTCTTCCTGCGACCATAGTTCCGCCAACCACTATCGCAGCGGTGCTTCCGGCGCTTACAAATGCATCTGCCGTGCCGTCGTTCACAAGTGCAAAAGCCCGTCCCATAGAGCAATTCTCTTTAGGCTTCGACCTGCGGATATCCATAGGATTGTCTTCTATCTGTATCACTCCGTCGGCATTTTCAACGGTTATTCCTGTCCTGTCGATGCCGAGAGCCTTTATGCGTTCGTTTATCTTATGCTCGTCTCCGGTAAGTATTACCTCAACGTTATATTCTTTTATCGCATCGGCTGCACCCTTTATTACTTCATCGGGTGCGTTGTCTCCGCCGAATGCGTCAACCGCTATCTTCATTTCTGTGTCCTTTCTTTGTATCCGGCTCAGAGCCGTAAGAGATCGCTTTGCGGCTATGTACCGGACGATCTTTTTTTGTGCAGATCAGGTTTTTTAGTCAGCAGCGGCTCAGAGTGTGAGCGCTTTTTCAAGTGCTGAAAGACCTCTCTGTGATATTGCCGCGTATCTCTCCTGTTTATTTTTTATCTGCGAGGCAAGTTCGGGAAGTATCCCCATATTTGCGCCCATTGGCTGAAAATCCTTGTTCTCGGTGCTTATATGTTTCATCAACGCGCCGATCATGCAGGTTTCCGGCAGCATCAGGTGTGTCAGTCCATTGAGCGAGCGCACTATGTTTATCCCTGCGATGATGCCGCTTGCTGCACTCTCGGTATAGCCCTCGACTCCGGTCATCTGTCCCGCAAAGTAGATATTCCTGCTGCCTTTGAGCATAGAGCCGCTGTCGAGCAGGGCAGGAGAGTTCAGGAATGTGTTTCTGTGCATCACGCCGTATCGCATGAATTCAGCATTTTCAAGCCCGGGGATAAGCCCGAATACACGCTTTTGTTCTCCGAATTTCAGGTTCGTCTGAAATCCCACTATGTTGTAAAGAGTTCCTTCGTTGTTTTCCTTGCGAAGCTGCACCGCGGCGTAAGGACGGTGACCTGTTTTCGGGTCGGTAAGTCCCACCGGCTTCATACAGCCGTACCGCACGCTTTCGATACCGCGCTTTGCAAGGACTTCAACCGGCATACAGCCTTCATACACCGTAAGATCCTCAAATTCATGCAGCGGTGCTGTTTCAGCATTTATGAGCGCTTCGTAGAAACGTTCGTACTCTTCTTTATTAAACGGACAGTTGATATAATCCGCACCGCCCTTGTCATACCTCGAAGCAAAGAATGCCTTGGACATATCAATGCTTTCCGCGGTCACGATCGGGGCAGCTGCATCATAAAAGCTCAGCGCTTTTCCGAGCCTGTTATATATCACCTGCGCAAACGGTTCGCTTGTGAGCGGTCCGGTCGCTATGACGGTATTGCTTTCGGGGAATAACGTTATTTCTTTTTCTTCGACTCTGATATTCGGGTGTGACTTTATCTTCTCTGTGATATAGTCCGAAAAATCCGTTCTGTTCACCGCAAGCGCACCGCCGGCTTCAACTGCCGTTTTATCTGCCGCTTCCATTGTAAGCGATCCTAAGATGCGCATTTCTGCTTTGAGCATACCTGCAGCGCTTTCGGGGCGTGCAGCTTTCAGTGAATTGCTGCATACAAGTTCCGCAAATCCGTCATATCTGTGGGCAGGGGACTTTTTATGCGGCTTCATCTCGTACAGCGTCACTTCCGCTCCGGCATTTGCGGCAGCCCACGCAGCCTCACAGCCTGCAAGTCCCGCACCGATAACGTCAATTTTCATTCTTGTCACTTACTTCGGCTTCATATCCGCAGCCTTCTTTTTCGCAGACGAGCTTTCCTTTTCTGCCAGCCTTCTTGAAAAGTGTGGAACCGCACTGCGGACATATATCCGATACCGGAGTGTCCCATGTCATGAATCCGCAGTTCTGATAGTCCTCACAGCCGAAGAAAGGCTTTCCTTTCTTGCTCTTGCGTGCAAGCATCTTCTTTCCGCACTTCGGGCATTTTCCCTCAGTCTCGTTCACGATCTTTCGTGTGTTCTTGCATTCGGGGAATCCTTCGCAGCCGAGAAATTTTCCGTACGGTCCGATCTTTATGACCATGTGGCGTCCGCATTTCTCGCAGATGATATCGGTCGGCTCATTCGGGACCTTCACTCTCTTGCCTTCCATATCCTGTTCGGCTTTTTCGAGAGTTGCCGCAAAGTCGCCGTAGAAGTCCTTCAGAACATCATACCACTGCTCTTTGCCTTCCTCGACTTTATCGAGATTGTTTTCCATCTGCGCGGTGAACTTTGTATCAACGATGTTCTCGAAATGTTCTTTCAGCAGGTCTGTGATGACATCTCCGAGGGGGGTGGGTTTAAGCTGTTTCTGTTCACGTTCCACATAGTGACGGTCGAGTATAGTTGTGATAGTCGGGGCATAAGTTGAAGGTCTTCCGATACCGTTTTCTTCGAGCGCTTTTATAAGGCTTGCTTCTGTGTAACGCGGAGGCGGCTGGGTGAAATGCTGATTTCCCAGAAGCGAAACTACCGACAGTTTCTCGCCCTTTGTGAGCTTCGGTATCGCGCCGCCCTCGTCAGAATTTCCGTCGGTGCTTTCTTCATAAAGCTTGGTGAATCCGTCGAATTTAACTGTAAATCCGGTGGTCCTGAACAGACAGTTTCCTGCTGTGATATCAATAACTGCCGAATCGAGCAGTGCATTTGCCATCTGGCTTGCCATGAAGCGTTCCCATATCAGCTTATAGAGTTTGTACTGATCGGACGACAGGCTTGATCTTATCTGATCCGGAGTGATGTCGATAGTGGAGGGACGGATCGCTTCGTGAGCGTCCTGAGAGTTGCTGCGCGATTTGTAGATACGGGGTTTCGGGGGGAGGTATTCTTCTCCGAAGCGCTGGCGTATCATATCTGCGGCAGCTTTCTGAGCTTCTTCCGAAACGCGCAGACTGTCGGTTCTCATATATGTTATAAGTCCGACAGCACCCTGACCCTCTATCTCAACGCCCTCATACAGTTCCTGAGCTGTTTTCATGGTACGTCTTGCGTTGAACGAGAGCTTACGCGACGCTTCCTGCTGGAGAGTTGAGGTAGTGAAGGGGGGAGCAGGCTGCTTTTTGCGGACGGATTTTTTGATATCCGAAACTATGAAATCCTTACCTTCAAGCGAAGCGAGGATCTTGTCAGCTTCTTCCTTTGTTCTTAGCTCTGCCTTTTTACCGTCTGTCTCGGCGAGCTTTGAGGGAAACTGTTTTTTTGATGCTGAGCCGTGGAGTTTTGCATCTATAGTCCAGTATTCCTGACTTTCAAATGCCTTGATCTCGTTTTCTCTGTCAACTATGAGTCTTACGGCAACAGACTGTACTCTTCCGGCTGAAAGACCTCTGCGGACTTTTTTCCAGAGGAAAGGGCTCAGCTTATACCCGACGATACGGTCGAGGATACGCCTTGCCTGCTGAGCGTTGACGAGATCCATATCAATTGATCTCGGTGCGGACATACCGTTTTGTATCCCGGATTTTGTTATCTCGCTGAACGTTACTCTGATCGGCTGACTGCCGTCGAGTTCCAGAACGTGAGCCAGATGCCATGAGATCGCTTCTCCCTCGCGGTCCGGGTCGGTTGCGAGATAGACGGTATCTGCCTTTGATGCCTGAGCCTTGAGTTCTTTTATGAGGGCGGATTTTTCACGCTTGTTCTCATACATCGGCTCGAAGTTGTTATCTATATCGACGCCGAGTTTTGACTTCGGCAGATCACGGATATGACCTACCGATGCTACAACATCAAAGTTCTTTCCGAGATATTTTTTTATTGTTTTCGCCTTTGCCGGCGACTCAACTATTACTAAATCGGACACTTTCTTCTGACCTTTCTTTTTTTCTGTTCAGGAGTTCAGACAGTAACCTGAACAGTCTCAAAAACTTACATAGTGCATTGCTTATGCATTTCTCATTTTATAGCAGAAAATAGCTGCTGCAACTGCGGCGTTAAGTGATTCTGCATTTTCTATGGGGATATATATGCTGCTGCCTGCTGTCTGTATGACTTCTTCGGAGACGCCGTTTCCTTCGTTTCCTATCACTACGGCGCAGTTATCGGGGAATACCGCATTTTCTATATTTTCCGCGTTTTTATCGAGGACAGCCGCATAGACTGTGAAGCCGTTTTTTTTCATTTCCGCGATAACAGGTGGGAGTTCCGCTATAAGCAGGGGGAGTCTGAACAGGCTTCCCATTGCACCTCTGACGACTTTTGGAGAATACACGTCTGCGCATTCCGGCGAGAGTATCAGTCCGTCGGTCCCGAGTGCGTCACAGGTACGGATTATGGTACCGATGTTTCCCGAATCCTGAAGACCGTCGAGGATCATATATCTGCCGCCTGAGATTTTACTTATATCTGTTTTTCCGGCAGGTTTTTCTGCTGTGATGAAAATTCCCTGCGGCGATCTTGTATCTGAAATGTACTCCGCAAGTTCGTCGGTGATGATTACCGGTCCGCACACTTCACGAAGCTTTTCGCAAAGCCGGGAATGCTTTATTTCAGCTGTCTGCGAAACAAACGCGTTTATGATCTTAAGCCCTGCGTTTATTGCTTCTTCGCACAGACGCACACCCTCGATGTTGAATGCGTTTTCGCGTTCTCTTGCTTTGCGTTCACGGTCAAGCTCACGGTAGAGCATCACCGCTGTATTTTTTCTTGATGAAATTATCATTGACATTGTATTGATGTTGTGATAAAATGCTAATTGAGCATTTTATAGAAAAGACGGTGATCTTTTGTTTTCCGAACTAAGTTTTATAACCGAAGAAACAGGGCTTTCTTTTTCAGGTGAGCGTACCGCTCTGTACGGCGTGAAATGCGGATTCGGCATTATCGTGTACGATGACGGCGGCAGATACCGTACCGAGGTGTTCTGCGAGCGTCCCTTTGAGCGCGAAAGTGAGATATTCCCGATCATCAGCGCTCTCGGTGAAAGTTTACCTAAAAATACGATAATATCTCAGTCCTGTGAAGTCGGACAGATCATCGTCTGGCTTGAGAAATACAATCTTCTCCAGGAGAATGTTGAATACCTCATAGAATTTTTAGATAAGCTTGCAAATGAGCTTTCCGCACTTGGTCTGTCCGGCAGGGAATACAGATTCCCGACTGTGAAGAAGGCTTCTGAAGAGCCGGACAAAAAGCTTGTGAAGATAAAGCTCGGATTTGACAGACGCAGCATTTTCGGGCTGCTCGGATCTGTTCTCGGCGCTGCCGCAATGACAGTTATCGCGGTATTTCTCGTCAACGTAAAAGCTGAAGTGAACGCTTTCGGGCTTGCATTTGAAGTCTCTGCGTACATTTTCTCCGCTGTCACTACGCTGGTGATATTTGCGGATTATCGGTTTGTTTCGAGAAAGCTCGATGCTTTCGGCATCATCATCTGTACCGTTCTTTCAGCCGCATCGGTGGTGCTGTCGGGATTCGGTGCCGGCGCAAAAGCCTGCGGTCAGATCGCCGGAGTATCATTTCTTGAAGCGGTGCGTGGATTACCGTCTTATCTTGCGCAGAATACTGATGTTGACAGCTTCATGATGGGGTACATCACGAGGGGGCTGATACTCAGCGTTCTGCTGTCGGTACTGATCTGTATTTTCTACTTCACCCGTCACCCGGAGGAGACTGTGCTGACTGAGAAAACGATTGATCCCGACTCTGACGACAACGGGATTATCCCGCGAAAACGTTCATGAACAATGAGTCAATAATGCGAAAATATCACGCCCGCGCGATGTCGGACGTGATATATTTTGTTTGTCTTAGAGGGCAGCCTTTGCCTTGTCGCAGAGTGCTGTGAAACCTGCTGCATCGTTTATAGCGATCTCGGAGAGCATCTTGCGGTTGAGCGAGATGTCAGCCTTTTTCAGACCGTTGATGAATGTCGAGTAATTCATGCCGTTGAGCTTGCAGGCAGCGGAGATACGTGTTATCCAGAGCTTTCTGAAGTCTCTCTTCTTGAGTCTTCTGCTGATGTAAGCATACTGACCGCTCTTCCATACGGCTTCTTTCGCAGTCTTGAAGAGCTTGCTCTT
>CAMOKN010000134.1 GCA_946617595.1 uncultured Clostridia bacterium | reverse complement strand
TTGAGAGAAAACGAGTCATCCGCGTCGAATATTTCGTCAAGTCTTCTCACCTTGCGCCAGCAAGCCTTCGGAGCCTTTCCTCGTCTTCGACACGGCTGCCACATTTTCTCTTTTCAAAGCGGTTTTTAGAGGTACCCTGAAGTGAACCTCTAAAAACTCATTTGATAGAAAACGAGCTGTATCATACAGTGAACGTCAAGTCTTCTCACTTTGCGCCGGTAAGTTTTCGGAGCCTGTCCTTGCTCTCGGCACAATTACATCATTTTCTCTTTTCAAAGCGGTTTTTAGAGGCACCCTGAATTTTCAGACTGCCAGGACCACGGGAGATGATCAGATGAAATATGTCAGCTTTACCGGACATCGGGATATACATTCAGCACGCATATCAGACAGGCTGTATGAGACGCTGGAAAAACTCGCCGAGAGCGGAGCCGATACATTCTGCGCAGGAGGAGCGCTCGGCTTCGACACTCTTGCGGCACAGACGGTAATAAAGCTGCGTCAGGAATACCCATGGATAATGCTGCATCTTGTGCTGCCGTGTCCGCCGGAGGAGCAGTCGCTTAAATTCACCGAAAAAAACCGTCAGTTATATTACGATGTAATAAGTTCGGCTGACAGTATCGAGACTGTATCACCTCAATACACTTCAGACTGCATGAAGATGCGCAACAGCCGCCTTATCGAGCTTGCAGATATCTGCGTATGCTGTTATGATATAAGAAGGTCGCATACCGGTACCGGTCAGACAGTAAGAATGGCAGAGAAAAAAGGGATCGGCATCATAAATCTCTATGATGATATCTGATATACAGAAAAAAGGAGCACCGTTTTCACGGTGCTCCCGGTTTTTTGAGTTCGGATCCGAGTTCAAAAAACTTACTTTCTCTTCTTGGATGCGATCACAGCTACTGCTGCAAATGCAACAAGAGAGCCGATTGCAAGACTTGTGCCTGTAACAGGGTTGCTGTCGTTTGAGCCGTCAACTACTGTAACTGTAGTATTGTCCTTGCCCTTATCAGTATTGCCGCTGTTTGTGCCTGTTTCTGTGCCAGTTTCTGTACCAGTTTCTGTTTTTTCATCGTCTTCAATATCTATTTCGGTGCTTCCTGTAAGATCAACATCTGTGATTACATAAGCCGATGCGTGCGAAAGAGATACGGATACAGAACCGTCAGAATTAACTGTCAGGTGGCTTGCCATTTCGGTAATGCTGCCTTCATCATCAATATAGAAGAGGTGTGCATTATCAACATCAATACCTTTAAGTGCAGAAGCCGGGATTGTTATCTGGAGAACCATACCAAAGCTGCCCTTCTGAGCAGGCTTGATAATGATACCCGAAGTAACATCTACTCCGTCAACAGTGTCTTCATCTGCAATCGTGATATCCATTGCAACGTTTACGGCGCCTACGGTTTCGATAAGTGCAGGATCAATTGTGACTGTATAATCTACACCGTCAGAGTCAACATCTATCACTACAGTAGTATCGCTCTTAGCGATCTCACCGATAGCGGACTCAGATACGACTGCATCTCCGTCGCTGTCTTCACTCATATAGACGGTAGCAACACCGTCCTTGCTGTTTCCGATAGCCTCTTTAACAGCATTATCAGATAATACTGTTGCCGGAGAATTATCAGTTGTTCCTGCAGTTTCAGTGGTTTCATTTCCCTTATCATCTGTAGTTGTGTTGTTGGTTACTGTACCGGTGACCGGTCTGAAATAGCCGGGGTCTCTGATATAGTCAACCGCACCTGCAGAGATTGCGGAAGCAGAAACGATAGAAGCTGCGATCAGCGCGCTTACAATGGACTTTGCGTTTAACTTCTTCATTGGGAAAATTTCCTCCTTTCTTCCATAATTATAATAACTCCCTTTCGGAAGGTATTACCTGTCATTAAGAAAATCCTTCAGATCAAGTACCTTGTCCGATCTTTCATCTGATTCAACATTATCATCTTCACTGCCGCCTTCATCGTCATCGGATGTTATCTCCTGAACGTCATTTTCGGTATCATCTGAATCCATTACATATTCGCCGTCATAATCCGAAGCATCGTTATTATCAAGTCTTTCATTGTGAAGACGTTTTATGAAGAATCCTCCTGCGAAAGCTGCCATTATCAGAAACAGCAGTACCGCAGTCAGCACCTGAGGTGAGGTTCCGAACTGTTTGGCCTGATCTGCAAAAGGATTAAGATCAAGCGCTTTTGCTATCCTGTTCAGCATTGATAACCATTTGTTGTAATCCCTTACATTATCTCTTCCGGAGTATATAAGGATATAAATATAGGGAAGACCCCAATATATGAACGAGAATATCGCAAAACTGATCTTTCCGTCTTTTCCGCTTATGAGCGCACATTTTATCCAGATAAAGAATATAGCGGCAGCGATTATCCATGTTATCGGCTTATGTATCTGAATCCTCGTTTCAAACCAGTATTCGTAGTAAAAGAATGTTCCGACAAGTGAAGCAGCCATACACACGATACAGTTTTCGAGTACAGTATTCTTTCCTGCTTTAAGGAATATATCAACCGGTCTGAGTTTCATTTTCTGTCCCCCATTCCGTATAGAATACAGTGTGATAAGGCGTTACACCGTTGTATCCATTTGCAGTGAAATAACCGAACATTCCGACGCATACCGCCATAAGAGCGGTTACAGATGCAGCGGATAATATTGTTGCCTTCTTCTTGTCTTTTCTGAACTTAACTCTGAATACTTCTATGATCTCCATAACGACCTGCGGCATGAGCAGCAGTGCTGAAGGGATCATGAACAGAAGCGCAAACCTTGATATTATAGCGTGTTTTGCGCCGATAAGTTCAAAGAAGAAGGTGAAGAACATACAGTTCAGCAGAATATTGTTAAAGCTGTTCTTTTTTATTAGCCTGTCTCTGAGAATGAATGCCGGTATGAAGCATACTCCGTAGTAAACTGCATACAGCGGTGTAAGACCGCTTGCCATTTCTATGCTTGAATACGGGTCATAGCTTCTGTATATATAATTTGTTATAAAATCAAGTATATTCCAAGAGAATATCATAAACAAAACTGCAAATGCCGCAAAAGCTCCGAGTGACCAATAATTCATCTTTATCCTCAGGATAAAGTAGAACGGTATCATCAGCAGAGCAGAGAAGTGGAAGCAAGCAGCCAGCAGAACTATTATCATAAATCTGAAGAACTGATTTTTATGAACATATTTCAGCGCATACATGACTATAAATGCCGCGATTATCTGTCTGAGGAAGTTCAGCGAGTTGAAGTAAAGACCGAACGTCATAAAAAAGAACAATCCGAGATACGGTTTTTTGCAGTACCTGAACATTACGTAACCAACACCGAGCGCAAATACAAATGATGTCACGATGAACAGGGTCTGATATTCAATGAAATAATCGCAGAGGATCTTCAGAATTGACATAAATCCTTTTTCTGTACGGGCAACAGCTATATCGTCAATTGAACTCGACATAGCGTTAATATATATCGTGCCGTAGGAATTATAGTCATATCCGACGTATCTTCTCAGTGCGGCTATAAGAAACAGTGCAATACCCACAAGTGAGCAATATACTGCTTTTCCGATCTTGTTCCTGCACATCGGTATGCCTGCAAGCACTCCGACTGCAAGGAGCAGCCAATAGATCAACATATACTTCCTCTTTATCAGATGTTTTTTCCCGCAAACACTTTCTCGGCATTTCTCATCAGATGCCTGAAGCAATCGGGTGAGATCTTTTTGCTGATAGCTTTCTGAGCAATATCCATATTCGGCGGTCGGGACTTTATGTTGTGGCAGTCAGTCCCGAGCAGGTGTGCCATATCGTGATAAAGAAGCTCATATAAGAATTTTGAATGTTTGTAGAATGTTTTGAAATCTCCGGAGTTGAGCTGAACGAGCATATCACAGTTCATTATCTCGTAAATACTGTCCTCATCGGTGAAATTCAGGTATCTTTCGGCGTGTGCAAGAATCAGGTGTATATCGGGATAGATGCTTCCGACAAAGCTCCTGAATTCATTTATGAAATTTCCGCTGAGCTTCTGATATGGAAGCTCGATAAGCAGATAATTGGTATCATCTATGCATAGCTTGTCCAGTTCAAGATCAGCGAGTGATTTGGTATATAGAACTTCTGCGCCGTATTTTACTTCGATGCCGAGTTTTTCTGCCACCGGAGCAAATTGTTCTATAGCTCCTTCGCGCTTTTCGATAAATGCATCGATACCCTGCTCATGCAGGTAAAAATGCGGTGTAAGTATGATCTTACCGATCCCGAGACTTTTTTCGGCTTCAAGCATCTTTTTCGAGATCATTATATTCGGGGAACCGTCATCTATCCCCGGAAGAATATGTGAATGGGTGTCAACGAGAACCATTGTTCCGCCTTTCCGTTATGCCGGGGATCAGTTTTTTTCGTATGATTCGTATTTGTAATAGTTCTTATATTTGTACTTGTATGATCTGTAACCGCCCTTTGCACCTTTAGCTGCGCAGTTTACCTTCAGGAATCCGAGGACTCGTCCGCCTGTCATCTTTGCCTTTTCAAGAGCTTCAGTAACAGCTCCGTAGGTAGTATGACCCTCTTTTACAACGAACATGATCCCTGAAGTCCTTCCGTTGTACAGAAAAGCATCAGTAACGACAGTAGCCGGGGGTGTATCGATAAACACATAGTCATAGTGCTTGCTTGCGAGATCGAGAAGCTGATCCATGATAGAACCGGATATCAGCTCTGCCGGGTTGGGCGGTATAGGACCTGAGGTCAGCACATCGAGATGAGTGCGTACATTTCGCTGTATAGCCTTTGATATGTCATGGACAATGCCGCCGAGCACGGACGACAGTCCCACCTTGTTGTCGAGTCTCAGCAGAGAATGCTGAACAGGCTTTCTGAGGTCGGAGTCTATTACAAGCACAGACGCACCTGTCTCAGCCATAGTGATAGCCATGTTCAGGCAATTTGTACTCTTTCCTTCTGAAGGAGCGCAGGAAGTTACAACTATTATCTTTTTTTCACTTGATGCAAGTGAGAAAACAAGGTTAGTTCTTGCGGCTTTATATGCTTCTTTGATCGCAAAAGGGGTATCATCGGAGATAACAAATTTTCTCGATACGCTTATAGGGAGTCTGTCGCTTTTTCTTTTAGGCATTTTTCAGCTCCCCCTTTTTGCTTTTCGTTGCTTTTTTCTCGCCGCTGTCTTTTTCTTCACTGTCCTCATCATCATCATCTTCTTCTCCGTCGTCGTCCGAGTACAGTTTTTCTTCCTCCTGTATATCAGAGTCGTAAGAGCTGTAGCCATACTTGCTGTAACCGTACTTACTGTAGCCGTACTTACTGTAGCCGTACTTTCCGCCCTTTCCGACGGTCTCAAAGTCAAGTATTTCGGCGAATACCGGAATGTTATACATTGCAGCGAGGTCATCCTCCGGTTTTACCTTGTTGTCAATGAGTGTTTTTATGAGGAAGAAAATATATGTTACCGCCAAACCGATAAGACCGCCGATAACAGCAAAGCGTACAGCGCTCGGATAGGTGTGTGTGTCAGGCAATTCGGGCTGAGAGACTGTCTCGATAGAACCGCCCTTGATTATACGGTGGAATTCGTCTGTTGCAAGAATGAGCAGCTTATTTGCGATATCATAAGCGTCTGTCGGACTTGCTGCAGTAACCGTGATTTTCAGCACCTCGGTGCTGTTGACGGATTCAATGGCGATCATTTTGGAAAGATCCGACACGGTATATTTGCCGTCTATAGCGGTATTCAGCTCACCGAGAACGAAGTTGCTCGTAAAGAGTATCTGACAGGTATTTACCAGCTTCTGTGCAGCGGTAAGGTCGTTTACGTTTACTGTTGAGTCTTCCTGCTTACCGGAAGTATTTTCGACATACATGAGTGCCGTAGAGGTATATTTTTTCGGTATCACGAACTTTGCAAGGGAAAAGCCGATACCGGCAGCGAGCGCCGTTACGATCAATATTGGCAATATATGTTCCAGGAGTACCTTTAACAGTACTCTCAGATCAATAGTCTGTTCCTGGTCATTCATTACAAGGGTTTCCTTCCTATGCCGTTGTACATCTGGCGGAGTGAAAAGACCGCAGATACAGTTTTCGGGCACAAAAATAACTGGCAATTTTCAAATCGCAATTATTATATCATATCATATACATAAAAGTCAATGCTTTTTTCTATTTTGCAGAATTTTTATCATTTTTTTGTGCAAGATTTACAAAAATTGCAAAAAGGTTATAATTTTTCGGAAGGGAAGAGAAAGTTACAGCCTGAAATGACTGAAAGATCGTTCACGAATAATAACTGTCCGGCAGTGCGTTTTCGTCTGCCGGACAGTTATAAAGCTGTTGATTCACGTTATTTTCTCAAGATCCCTGCGAAGGCGCTTGATTATTCTTTTCTCAAGACGTGAGATATAGCTTTGAGATATTCCTATAAGATCTGCCACCTCCTTTTGTGTCAGCTCCTTGCCGTCTGTCAGCCCGAAGCGTTTTTCCATTATGAACCTTTCACGTTCGGGAAGTTTTGCCACCGATTCGAGCAGCAGCTTCTTTTCGGCTTCGCTCTCGATATTTTCATTCACGACATCTTCTTCTGTGCCGAGCACGTCGGACAGCAGCAGCTCATTTCCGTCCCAGTCTATATTCAGCGGCTCTTCTATTGATATCTCTGAGCGGTACTGGTTCGCTTTTCTCAGAAACATCAGTATCTCGTTTTCTATACACCTTGATGCATAAGTCGCAAGTTTGATGTTCTTGTCGGGACTGAAAGTGCTGACTGCTTTTATCAGCCCAATTGTACCGATTGAAATAAGATCCTCAATGCCGATACCGGTGGATTCAAATTTCTTGGCGATATACACCACGAGCCGGAGATTATGCGTTATGAGCTTATCTCTTGCTTCCGCGGAATCATTCATAAGTCCCTCAAAAGCCCGCTCCTCCTCCTCTTTTGACAGCGGGGGCGGAAGATTATCAGATCCGTTTATGTAATATACACCGTTTGTGGTGTGCCTTGACATTAATCTTCTGATGATCTCGTTGATCTTTGCTGCCGTATTCATTATTACATCTCCTTATTTTTATGATGATTTAGGGAACCTCTAAAAACCCATTTGAGAGAAAACGAGTCATCCACGTCGAATATTTCGTCAAGTCTCCTCACCTTGCGTGGTCTCCCCGTCAGCGGGGAGGTGTCGAGCTTGCGAGACAGAGGGGCTGACCG
>CAMOKN010000133.1 GCA_946617595.1 uncultured Clostridia bacterium | reverse complement strand
TCGCAAGCTCGACACCTCCCCGCTGCCGGGGAGACCACGCAAGGTGAGGAGACTTGACGAAATATTCGACGCGGATGACTCGTTTTCTCTCAAATGGGTTTTTAGAGGTTCACTATTGTCAGACACCATAGAACCGATCGTTCTCTGCGATCCCGATACGCTCGCGGACTATGTTGAACGGCGTTTCGGTAATGCCGTTCGCCTGCGCAAGCTTCGTAAGCACGACTCTGAATGTGTAATTTCCGCTTCTTGTACTCACTTCGATATCATAGCATCTCGGAGTAAGCGGAAATCTCCGCTCTGTCCAGTTCACCCCGAGTACATCGTTATATTTCAGCGCCACCGTCCTGTGCATCTTCAGCGGATATGTTATGACAAACTGCTCATCATTTGCCTTGAAATCGTATAACTGCCCTTTATGCAGAACCGTCAGTATTATGATGTAAGCAGCGACCAGTATTACAAAGACAAATATTCCGAATGCTGTTGCGATACTGTTTACCGACATTCCGATAAACCCCGGAGAAAAACTCTCCATCATAGTATGACCGTTTTCGCTTTCATCACCTGCTGCGACCGCCTGATCGAGCGCGGTAATATTATCTGTGCTGTACATATCTGCGCTACCTGAATACAGATAAGTGAAGAAAGACACGATATTCACAATGATAAGCACTCCCCATATCAGGATCACAGCGCTTGCAATTACCACGACCACGCTGTCATGGCTGTACGCACATCTGAACGAACCTTTTGTTTCAAATCCGAATCTGTCATTGACTTTGCTGAAAGATGTGTACATAGACCGCACCTCACCGTCCGTGCCGTATTACAAAACAAGGACGGAATCTCTCCCGTCCTGTCATTGTTGAAATCACTCTTATTCAGCGGGGTAAACGCTTACCTGCTTGCGATCCTTGCCAAGGCGCTCATATTTTACCTTGCCGTCGATCTTTGCAAATAATGTATCATCCGAACCCTTGCCTACGTTCTTACCGGGGTGGATATGTGTTCCTCTCTGTCTGTAGAGGATATTTCCGGCGAGTACGAACTGACCGTCAGCTCTTTTTGCTCCGAGACGCTGAGCGTTGGAGTCTCTGCCGTTCTTTGTAGAGCCCATACCTTTTTTATGAGCGAAATACTGCATGCTTATAATTAACATTTCTATCTTCCTTTCCGAGAATTGACCTCTTTCACGGTTACGTTTATTTTACCTTTACTGTCCTGAGCCAGAAGCTCCATGTGATTGTGGAATGACGCTACTGCCTGTTTTGCGGCTATCGACATTGCAGAATCGGGATCCTTGATAACGAGCATTATCCTGTTTCCTGTATTCTTAACATCTGCCTTGCAGTAGAGAAAATCGGTTATGGTATTTGCGGTGAGCATCACAGCCGATGAAACAGCTGCGCACATTATATCCTTTCCGAAAGGTCCGGAACCTGCATGACCCGATACCGAGAACCCTACAAAGCTCCCGTCATACCTCAGAAACTCCGCATCTATCATGATGCTCAGGCGTTGATAGCGTCGATCTTGACCTTGCTGTAGGGCTGTCTGTGACCCTTTGCAACCTTTTCACCCTTCTTGGGCTTATAGGTGAACACATTGATCTTCTTGCCCTTGCCGTTCTTGAGAAGTGTAGCCTTTACAGTTGCACCCGATACATAGGGAGCGCCTGCTGTGATGCCTGAATCACCGCCGATAAGGAGCACCTTATCAAAAGTAACTTCACCTTCTCCAACTCCGAGCTTCTCTACGAAGATCTCATCGCCTTCTTTTACCTGATACTGCTTTCCGCCTGTTTCAATTACTGCGTACATTTTTATACCTCGTTTCACGATCTCGCTGTGGACGGCGCTGTCGCTCTCCTGCGGCAGACTTAAAAAAGCCCCTCACATGCGGCTTTATTATTTTAGCATATCCTGCCGCGTTTGTCAAGCATTTTTTTCATTTTCCGCAAATTATTGAATAAAACGCTTCACCGGCTGTCGGATAAGCCGTAAATGTCAGACGTCAGGCTCATTTATTTGCGGCTGCCTTTACAAATCCCTTCCGTACAAGCGGGATAAGGATACCGCCTGCGGAGTTGCCGAGAGTCATTATCAGCATATAAAGCGCGGACGTCGGGTTCCACGCATTGCCGGCAGTGAAATAGAACATATTTGCGACGCAGTGCTCAAATCCGCTCAGTATGAATACCATTACCGGAAGGAATATGGCAAGCCCCTGTGCTGCGGGATTCGTCAGATTCTTATATCCGTCCGCCGCTATGAACATTAACATTCCGCAGAAAAACGCCAGTACGAATATGCTCAGATAACTGTCGTTCGTCTTTACCTCACAAAGCGCAGCTGCTTTTTCTGAAATTGCCGCTCCCACCCTTGTCATCTGTATCAGCAGTCCTGTAATCACCGCACCGGCGAGATTCCCGACCCAGATAACGCACAGATCGATCAGATAACGGGGCTTCTGTTCGACAGCGTATCCGACCTTTCCGGTGAACAGAGCAAGTCCGAACGTAAGGACAGTGAACAGACCCGTGCCGAACATCGCAGAGCCTATGTATTTGTTGTCGCAGGACAGATAAACTATCCCGCCCATTGCAATAAGCATTCCCGTAAGCAGTGCTCTGAGGAATATATCAAAGTATCTTCGCATATTACCGAACCTTTCTGCAATTATTGCTTCCCGTCCGACACCGTTCGGGAAAATTTTCGCTTATCATTATACCACAACATGATAATTATGTCTTCTATAAAATCATCGTAAATGCAATTTTCGTATGTTTGTACAAAAATTCTCTGTTATTCTCACCGGAAATAAGGCATAAAAGCATATTTATTCAATGCAAAAAATGCCGGTATCACGGCAATAAGCAGTGATACCGGCATAGTCATTTCTGTCAGTGGAATATTCCTTCAATTGCCCAGCGTCCGATGACATTTCCGTCATACAGCGCATTGAACAGGCGTATTATAAATGCAACAACGGCAATTATGATACCTGCTATGGCAAGACCCTTCGCATGGCTGCCCTTTACAAATCCAAGAACAGAGGCGATTATTGCCATAGGTTCAAATACCACCCACACGCTGACAAGCCCCACGATAGATGAAACGAATCCGAGGATCGTCAGAACATCGAAAATAGTAAACGGCGCTCTCTGAGGCTTAGGCATTACGGGCATCGTAAGAGGCGGCTGCACCGGAGGGGGCGGCATTGTCGGTCTTTGCATATCACCGGGATAGATAGGCGGAGGTGCCATGGGCGGCTTATCGGGGAATTCAGGTCCCGTTATTTCTTCAAACTCAGTCCCTCCGCAGCCGCTGCAATAGATATTATCATCTTTGTTTGGTTTTCCGCAGTTGATACAGGTTTTCATATCAATTTCCTTTCTCTGTCTGTCATAACAGTTCTCCCTGATTGAGATTATAACAGATTTTGTGATTTTTGTCAATACAGGACAGCAGATGTATTTTTAGTGAAATTTACCTAAATGCTATTGCAAATCCGAGAAAAATCTGCTATAATTAATGTGTCCTCAATAACTGCCTTTTGGCAGTTATTGGCTGAAAATCTGCAAAACAGATTTTCAGATGTTGTGTAAATGCGCCTGCGGTGCATTTACACAAC
>CAMOKN010000132.1 GCA_946617595.1 uncultured Clostridia bacterium | reverse complement strand
GCCGGGGACGGGGGCGGCGCCCCAGCGGGTGCAGGGCAGAGCCCGCCGGGGACGGGGGCGGCGCCCCAGCGGGTGCAGGGCAGAGCCCGCCGGGGACGGGGGCGGCGCCCCAGCGGGTGCAGGGCAGAGCCTGCCGGGGAAGGGGGCGGCGCCCCAGCGCTGCCCGCGAAGGGCAAAATCTCAAGCGCAAGTGATTTCTTTGTTTCAGAGCTTGCTGTTTATCCAGTCGAGTATATCTCCCATGACTTCATCTTTGTTCAGCTCATTGAGAAGTTCGTGACGTGCGTCGGGATACAGCTTTATGTGAACGTGCTTCATTCCTGCGTCGCAGAAAGATTTGAACGCTCTTCTTACGCCCTTGCCGTTTTCGCCTACGGGATCCTTCCAGCCTGAGATAAACAGAATGGGAGTATCCTTGTTCATTTTTGCGACATTCTGAGGATCTGAAATATACATTATACCGTACA
This sequence comes from uncultured Clostridia bacterium, assembly GCA_946617595.1. Classification (GTDB taxonomy): domain Bacteria; phylum Bacillota; class Clostridia; order Oscillospirales; family Ruminococcaceae; genus Ruminiclostridium_E. The sequence continues at coordinate 20,774 of CAMOKN010000132.1, read as the reverse complement.
TCAGATCTCTGAAAAGCCCGATCGTGGGCGGAAATCCGCACATCGGATCTTCGATATACTTATCGACTATCTCAGGGTCACGGCTGAGCCAGTCGAAATCGGTACGTACATTGTCATACGCATCGTTGTATGAGCCGAATGCCATAGCGCTCATTTTTTCGCCGGCATTGCGCGGATCTCCCAGCTTAGAACCTGCCGCGGCAATGCTGTATCCTGCCGCAACTGTCATTTTTGCCTGCTGACCTGTTCCGCAGAGTATTGCAAGATCGGGCTTGTCGGGGTGGCGGATAAGATAAGTTCTTGTCAGAAAGCTTCCCATGCTGTGTCCGAAGAAAATATACGGAATATCGGGATATTCCTCGCTCATGATGTCGTGAAGCTTGTCCATATCACCAACGACCTTATCCCAGCCGTTCTGTTCATCGAAGAACCCCAGTTCTGATGAGTCAGAGACTGACTGTCCATGACCGAGATGATCGTTTCCGGCTGCAACAAAGCCGTTATTTGCAAGAAACTCCATAAATCCGTCGTATCTCTCGATATGTTCGGCAATACCATGAGCTATCTGCACGACTCCTCTCGGCTGACCGTCGGGCTTGCAGACACGTACATGAATAGTGTTTTTTCCTGTGCATGACGGGAATGTGAAATCTGAAAATACGGGCATTTCAGTTGCCTCCTTACAGTCTTTATATCACTACTATTATATATTATATTATGATATAAGTCAAGGGAAAATATGCTGCCGGAAATATGAAAACAAGTTTTCGGCGAAAAAAAGCAAAAAAACTATTGAAATGTGAAAGAAAAAGTGATATAATATTTATTTGATACTTGACAGATATTATAATAGTATCACACAGATGCAGAGCAGAACAGGAAGGACACAATAATGCACATATTTGACAGTCATGTCCATATCTATCCGGAGAAGATCGCAGCAAAAGCGTCCGAAAATGTCGGGAAATTCTACGATATAGATATGAGATTTGACGGAACTATCGCAACACTTATGAACAGCTGCCGAAAGAGCGGCGTAGAACACTGCCTTGTACACTCCGTCGCCACCACCCATGAGCAGGTTTGCAAGATAAATGATTTTATCAAGGCAAGTGTCGATGCATCAAACGGAATGTTCGTAGGATTCTGCACCCTTCACCCGTCAATGTCGTCAAAGGAGATAGAGGCTGAGGTGGATCGTGTTATCTCAATGGGGCTGAAAGGCGTAAAGCTGCATCCCGATTGTCAGAAATTCCGGATAGATGATCCGCACGCTATGGAGATGTATGAGATAATCGACGGAAGACTTCCCATTCTGTTTCACACGGGAGACAAGAGATATGATTACTCCAACCCGGACAGAATGAAAGCAGCTGCGCTGCGTTTCCCCAAACAGCGGATGATCGCCGCTCACCTCGGAGGTTACTCGATCTGGTCGGAAGCAGTAAAGACCCTTCCGGATATCGAAAATATATGGGTCGATGAATCAAGTTCGCTCGCATTCATCACCCCGCAGCAAGCAAAGGAATATATCCTCGCATACGGTGAGGACAGAGTCTTTTTCGGGACAGACTATCCCATGTGGAGCGCCGAAGATGAACTCGTCCGCTTCGACCGCATTGACCTCACCGATGCACAGAGAGAAAAGATACTCTGGAAAAATATCACAGGATTCCTCGGTATGGCATGAGCTCGTGCCGCTGCGCCTGTGGGACGTGAGAGGTCGCTTCACAATTGTAATTACATACCTTGTATGAAATCGAAAGAAATAATATTTAAGGCAATACCGCACAAAGCACGGCTAATGCCTTTGCACGTGACTTGCTTGCATCTTTTCCGTCATCTTGCACAGAAATTCCTTGACTTGCGTCATTTCTGTACAATCTGACGAAAAGTCTGACGGTGCAATTCACGTACAATCTTTGTGCGGTATAGACTTAACAGAATAATAAGTCGGGGGTAAACAGTTATTATGAAATGGACAGGCTTAAATGAACTTAGAGAAAGTTATCTGAAGTTTTTTGAGAGTAAGGAGCACCTGCGTATGGCATCGGCTCCGCTCGTTCCGCAGGGCGATAATTCAGTTCTGCTCATCAATGCAGGAATGACACCTCTCAAAAAGTTCTTCCAGGGTGTAGAAACTCCGCCAAGAAAAAGAGTTACCACCTGCCAGAAGTGCATTCGTACACCCGATATCGAGAATGTCGGCAAAACAGCACGTCACGGAACATATTTTGAAATGCTCGGAAACTTCTCATTCGGTGATTACTTCAAGCATGAGGCGACCGCATGGGCTTGGGAATATCTCACAAAAGTGCTTGAGATCGAGCCCGAAAAGCTCTGGGTAACTATCTATGAGGAAGATGACGAAGCCGGCGAAATATGGGCAAATGAGATAGGTGTACCGAGAGACAGGATCGTAAAGCTCGGAAAAGCCGATAACTTCTGGGAGCATGGAAGCGGTCCCTGCGGTCCCTGCTCCGAGATACATTTCGACAGAGGCGAAAAATACGGACCCTTCGAGAGCTTTGAACAGGCAGGTGACTGCGATCGTATCATAGAAATATGGAATCTCGTGTTCACGCAGTTCGACAATGACGGAAACGGCAATTATACACAGCTTAAAAATAAGAATATAGATACAGGTATGGGACTTGAACGACTTGCGTGCGTTATGCAGGGCGTTGACAATATGTTCGAGGTCGATACCATACAGAATATCATCAAACGTATCTGCGCTGTAACAGGTAAGACCTACGGCGCCGATCACAAGGACGATGTATCTATTCGTGTCATCACCGACCATGCCCGTGCAACGACATTCATGGTAGGTGACGGAGTTCGTCCTTCAAATGAGGGCAGAGGATATGTTCTGCGCAGACTGCTGAGACGTGCTGCACGCCATGGCAGGCTTCTCGGAATGACAAAGCCTTTCCTCACCGAGATAGTGGATCAGGTGATAGAAGAAAACAAGTCCGCATACCCCGAGCTTGCGGAAAAGAGCGAATACATCAAAAAGGTGATCGCTACCGAGGAAGAAAGCTTCAACAAGACGGTAGAAAAGGGCTCACAGCTTCTGAATGACCTTATCGCCGGACTCGGAGACAACGGTGTCCTCAGCGGTGACGATGCTTTCAGACTGCATGATACCTACGGTTTCCCGCTTGATCTTACAAAGGAGATACTTGCGGAAAAAGGTCTGTCTCTTGATGAAGAACGCTTCAAGGAACTCATGGCTAACCAGAAGCAGACAGCCCGTGCAAATCAGGCATTCAAGGGCGGTTGGGACGAAGCGTCGATGAACGCGGTGTCGGGACTGAAGACTGAGTTTGTGGGTTACACCTCGCTTACGTCCGAGACAAAGCTCACCGCGATACTCAAGGACGGTGAAAATGTCCAGAGCTGCGCTGAGGGCGATCAGGTGATCGCGGTGATCGAAAAGACTCCGTTTTATGCTGAAATGGGCGGTCAGGTAGGAGATACCGGCTGCATCACCGCAGGCGACAGCGTAATGACTGTCGTTGATACAAAGAAGGCAGCAAGCGGACAGTTCGTGTGCTACTGCAATGTAACAAGCGGCGAGTTTTTCACCGGTGACACCGTAAAGGCTTCGGTTGACGAAGAACGCAGAAATGCCATAAAGCGCAACCACACTTCCGTGCATCTGTTGCAGGCTGCTCTTCGTGAAGTCCTCGGAGATCACGTTCATCAGGCAGGCTCTTATGTTGATGAAAAGATAGGAAGATTCGACTTCTCGCATTTCAGCGCAATGACTCCGGATGAGATCGCTAAGGTAGAGAAGATCGTAAATGATGAGATATTAAAGGGAATTGACGTAATAACCGAAGAACTTCCGATAGAAGAGGCTCGCAAGAAGGGTGCAATGGCGCTGTTCGGCGAGAAATACGGAGATGTAGTAAGAGTTGTAAGCACAGCGGACGGGTTCTCGACAGAATTCTGCGGCGGCACACATCTTGACAACACATCGAAAGCCGGATTGTTCAAGATAATATCCGAATCGTCTGTAGCCTCCGGCGTAAGACGTATCGAGTCGGTAACAGGCTATGGCGTTCTCGAAGCTCTTGAAAGTGCAAAGCAGACTATTGCCGGAGCGGCAGAAGTCCTCAAAGTACCGAATCCCAACGCTCTCATACAGAGATGTGAGGCTGTGACTTCCGAGCTTTCGGAAGCGAAGAAGGAGATAGACAAGCTCCAGCGCCAGATCTCAGCGTCCGCTATGGGTGATCTTACCGCAAATGCGGCTGAGATAAACGGAATAAAGGTATTCTCCGCTGTACTCGACGGAACAGTCGGCGACGGGCTTCGCAAGGCGGGCGATGATATAAAGTCGAAGTATGACAGCTTTGTGGCAGTTCTTGCAGGACATTCAGACGGCAAGGGAAACTTCCTATGTATTTGCAGCAAAGAAGCTGTCGAAAAGGGCGCAAATGCCGGTCAGATAGTAAAGCAGATCGCGGCCATAGCAGGCGGCAAGGGCGGCGGAAAGCCCGACAGCGCAATGGCCGGTATTGCCGATATCACCAAGATAGATGAAGCCCTCGCTTCCCTCAGCGGCATCGTCAGCCAGATGATAAAGTGATCCGGCTGAGACAGATAAGAAGGCAGCATAATAAGCACAGAGCATATTTATCAGATGCTCTGTGCTTTTTCTGTATAGATTCAGGTATTCGCCTTTCAGGAGGGTTGGAGAGAGGAGGGGTGCAGGGAAACATGGTGTTCACTTTCCATCTCTTCCCCGCATCTCACCTGTTATCTGGCGTAAGTTCTGATAACGGTTCTGCCGTCGATCTCGACAGAGAGGATTATCTTATTTCCGCTGAGTTCGGCAGCAAGCACCTTAGCTCCGCGCAGTGCGAGCATATCGTTAAGGAGCTCGTTCTGTTCGTCGCCGTATTCTCCCATATCGTCAGATGTGAACAGTACGCCGCCGCAGAGGGCATTCACTTCCGCAAGGCATCTGCGCTGTGCGGAGTTCATGCTGGTAGAAGTTGCTCTGAGCATAAAGACATCGGGATCATTCACGAAAGCCCTGCCGTTGAGCTGTCTGCGGAAGACAGAGTTTATCAGGCTGCTCTCGGTACTGGGGCGCTCACGGTGGAGAAGCTGCATATAGGTCTTGCCTTTCCATTCGGGAGTAACGTCTGCACCGATACGGCAGTAATCCACTGTTCCAAAAGCCGATGCAAGCGGAACTCCGCAGCCGAGGATCTTTGCAGCGCCGGCACATTCACGCAGGAGCTTCATTCCGTCAGCCATTATCATTCCGCGTGTCTTGTCGGGGCGCGGTATGATACAAGCCGCATACAGAAAGTCGAGTTTCAGCAGTGAAAATCCCCAGTCATCGGTCACTGTGCGGAATACTTCTCTCAGATATTCGCGGAAATCCTCATTGTAGATATCTATTGCATAAGAGCCGCTCCAGTTGCAGCCAGCCTTTACAAATTCGCCTGAATCGTCGGTAAGGAGCCAGTCCGGGTGATCCCTGAACATCTCGGACTTTTCTTCGCATACGAACGGTGCAAGCCAAAGACCGGCTGTCATTCCTTCATCTTTTATGCTGTCCGATACAGGCTTTATGCCGTTCGGGAATTTCGCCATGTCGATGCTGAGCCAGTCTCCAACGGCGGTCTGATAGCCGTCATCTATCTGGAATATGTCAGCCTTATAGCCGCAGTTCTTTATTCCCTCAAGATCGTTCAGTATGCATTTCTCGTTGATGTCCTGATAATGCCTGTACCAGCTCGTATAGCCGAATATATGCTTCTCGCCCACAGGAGCGATGCCCTGCCATGCGAAATATCCGTCAAATACATCGTCTTCGGTGCCGCTTCCTATGTAAAGAGACAAGCCGGAGTAATTTCCCGTGAAATTATATCCTGAGCAGTCCTTCTCGACTGTTATTTTATTCTTGTCGGTATTTACTCTTATTATCGTGAAGCCGGCATTCTCATTCAGCGAGCCTATGAAGTCGAAAGTTCCGTCGCTGTGCTTAATATACCCGTATGACCAGCCGTGCATATTTCCTCTGCGGCGGCTGTATTTCAGAAAATCATAGTCTCCGTATGCGTCAAGATCAAATTTTTCGGTGATCGGAGGCGGAATAAGCTCCAGTCCTCTCAGTTTTCCGTGAATGTTCTGCTCATAGCTCTCAGTCCATGACTGATAACCGTTCAGGAATATGCGGTCTGTCTCCTTGAACTCGTATTCAAATTCTGCGGAGAGTTTTGCTATCTCTATTTCGCTCTTTGCCCTTACAGACGCATTGAAAGTCTCGTTCGCCTCCTTGACATCAAGGAAAATGCGCTTGTTTCCGACGCTTTCGGCTGTGGTGACAGAAAAACCTTTTCCGTTTACGCGATATGCAAATCTGACATTATTCAGTTTCATCATTTCCGGTTTCCTCCTTGTTGTTCTCAGCATTTCCGGCTTCGATACGTGCAATTACTTTCTTTTCGTTGTAGCGGAAGAATACGAATCCTCCGAGCAGGCACAGCACAGTTGCGATTATTGCGGTAAGTCTGTAGCCAAGACCGTAGCCGATATCCGCCTTGTCTGTGATCTCGCTGTTTATAAGTGCAATACTCGTGAAAAGGAGCATTGCCACAGACTGACCGAGTTTGAACGCAAAGGTTCTTGCCGCGTAGAACATACCCTGTCTGCTTTCACCTGTGTCAAGCTTGTCGGATTCGGAGATATCCGCGACCACAGCCTGCGGAAGAATTCCGAGGATCGCCATGGGTATTGACGCGAGCACCGCAACTATAATACCGTATGCCACAGACGGTATCGGAAGGATACCTGCAAAAGCAGTTACGAGGAATGTGACCGCAAAGAACATGAATGCGAACGATATTAGCTTTTTCTTTCCGAGCTTCTTTGCCAATATGTTTACCGGAGCATAGCATACCAGCGACATTACCGTCATTATCGCGAACAGAGGGAAGGTCCATGTTGTATCGAGTCCCATAAGCACTGTGATGTAGAAAGAAAGACCGGTCTGGAAAAGTGTCAGGGCTATCCAGTAAAGGATATCGGAAGCAACGAATGTGCGGAAATCCTTGTTCTTGAAAGTAGCCGCAAGAGACTTGAACGCAGGAGTTTCTGTAGGTGTGGTATCTGCGTATTTGTTCTCGTCTATGAGGAATGCGGGAATGAACATACAGATTATCGCGATACCTGCAAGAATAGCAATGGTTATGCGGTATGCTTCGGGATAGTTTGTATATATGGTCGTGCCTTTTTCTATGACTTCTTCAACAGTCATGCCCATTTTCTGAGCAACTTCTTCGCTGCTGAGCGTGTTGAGGAAGAATCCGGCAATATTCGGAACGAGATAAGCCACTGCTGTTCCGACAAAGTAAGTTACCGAAATGAATGTTGAAAGGTTTATACGGGCATTCTGTGTACGTCCGAGCTCAGGGATAAGCGCGTTGTACGGCGTGCAGTAAGCGGTCATGCAGAGGTAGAACATCATAGCGCAAACGAACAGAGCCACAACGTTCCACGGGCTTCCCTCAGATGCGGGAGAAATGAACATCAGCACAGTCACAACTCCGAAAGGCAGAGCAGCTATGCGCATGAACGGTATGCGTCTGCCGAGACGATGTTTCAGGCGGTCGGATTTACCGGCTATGAGCGGGTCGGTTATTGCGTCGAATATACGTCCGAACGCGGTGATGAGTCCGATCGCAGTGAGTCCGATAAATGCCACCTGAGGCAGGAATACCGGCATTCCTTTTGAAATTTCCTCCGGACTCGGCTGATAGAAGAATACGAGCCAGTTTGAAACGATGCCCGACAGTATCGACCAGCCGAGCTGTCCTATTGCGAAAATCCACAGGACCTTGTTTGATGCTACCTTCTTTTCCATAGTGTTTTCCTTTCTCCTCACTGTTTAACGGGACTGAGGTAGTCCGCTGCACATTCTATGAGCAGTTCAAGTTCTTTTTCTGCGTCCGAGAAGTCATCTGACGGGAGTATCTCGCCGTTTATGAATTTTTTGCACAGCTCGGTGAGAGCGTGCGCGTAGGTCATATAGAACAGCTTCGTATCAACGCCTTTTCGTATTGTGCCATCTTCTGTGCCTTTTCTGAAAGCTTTTTCAAACACAGGGTAGAAATTTATGACCGACCGCTCATACTGTTCGAGGTCTTCCTTTGGCACTTCTTCGTTCTTGACCATTCTGTCGAACTCTCCGAGGAGCCTCATAAAATCTTTATGCGCGGTGTACATTACAATGAACATTCTCAGCAGGTCACGTACCTGTTTGATACCGGTCTGACCTGTGAAAGTCTCTGATTCAAACACCCCGCTGAACAGATCCTTGAGGTCATTCCACAGAAACGTCATTGCAGCGACGAGGATACCGGACTTTGTACCGAAGTATCTGTACAGTGTTGCGACTCCGATACCGCTTTCCTCGGCTATATCGGTCATTTTTATATTTTCCGTACCCTGTTCGAGGAACATTTCTGCACTGACCGACACTGCGCGTTCGATCCGCTTGTCTTTTAAATATTTCGGTGAAAATTCGGAAGAAATTTCATTTTCCACTTGACAAACCTCCGAAAATGTGATAGACTGTATATCGAGCGATAGATAAACTATCATCTGATATACAGTCTATCACAAAAAGTCCGTTTTGTCAATAGAATTTAAGAAAAATTTTTCAGCCGCTAAGCAATAAATATTATACGGAGGGTATCATTATGGACAGATCAAAGGTAATATTCGGCAACGAAATGTCGTCTGGAGCGTATCGTAAGGCGGTAAGCACCAAAAACAAGTTTATAAGAAAGTACGGGGACGATTCTTCCCGTATATATCATCTGAGTGCATCTCCGGCTCCGGCTATCGGAGATATCTTCGGAGTAGAGCAGCTGAAGATCTCGGATACGAAAGAAGTTGAATTTGACAACAAAAGCGTTATAATAGGAAACATCAGAATGGGATTCGGTCATTACCGCATCTCAATGGCAATAGCGTCCGCCGCAAAGGCTATGGGATATGAGCCGTACTGGTTCGACCTGCACTCATTCGGAAATACCACCTGCGGCAAGATAATTGCCGGACAGAACGAGCTTTATTCGCTCGGTTCGCGCCTTTCCCAGATGTTCCCTCCGTTCAACAAGCTGGTGTGGGAACCGCTGAACAGCGAGGGCTTCCGCAAGCTGACATATAATTGCAGCGACCAGAAGACCGCCGAGCTGATGACTCCGGTATTCCGCGATCTGCCGAAAAACATTCCGTATATTGCAACTCACGTCTGGCCGTCGCAGGCTGCCATACACGCAGGACTCACAAATGTGGTGAACGTTATCCCCGACAACTGGCCTATGGCGCTGCATCTGTCCGAGGGAGCGATACACACGGTGCAGACCCCTTCGGCATATCTCGGCTATCGTTCGCTGAGAGGAATGGACAAGAAGCGTTCTCTGAAACCCATGCCGAAAACCTCGATCGCATACACAGGGCATTATATAGATCATGAGCTTGTGAGCAACATAGAAGCGGATTGCGCAAAGCGCAAGGAGCGTTCTCACGGCGGTACAAAGCGTTGGCTCATGTCGGTAGGCGGTGCAGGTGCGCAGAAGGAGATATTTGTTTCTATAATAAAGAAGCTGCTTCCGGAAATATCAAAGGGGAGTGCTGCTCTGTTCGTAAACGTGGGCGATCACCGCAATGTATGGGACGCGCTGATAAGCGAGATCCCCCAGATGCGCAGCTTAGTCACCGAGCATTTCGATGATTTTGAGGAAACAAAAGCATTCTGCGAGGGTGCGTATGACGGTGAAGTATCGGGTATCCACGCTTTCTGCCATTCGGACATATTTGCCGCAGTGTATTCGACAAATCTGCTTATGCGCTGCTCTGACGTTCTTATAACAAAACCCAGCGAGCTTGCGTTCTACCCGATACCGAAGCTTATGATAAAGCGCGTCGGAGGACATGAGGCCTGGGGCGCTGTACGTGCGGCTGAGGTCGGTGACGGCACCTACGAGGTCACCACTCCTGCCGAGACTTGCGCAATGCTCGATCTCATACAGAAACACGGCGAGATCATAGATATGATGTGCGACAATATTATCGCAGCGAAGAAGATCGGAATTTATAACGGAGCATACAGAGTAGTAAAACTCGCAACTCACAGACTCCGCAAAGAGCAGCAGAGAGGCTGATCTGCCGCTGTGCCTGAGACAGGCGAGAGAAACAGATTGGGGCGCCGCCCCAAACCCCGCTGCTTTTCAATGTGAAAAGCAGCAAAAGCAAATCCCGTTAAAACGGAACTTGAATAATCTCATAAAATATGAAAGCACAGAGCAGTACGTTTGCTCTGTGCTTTTGCTTTTTGTAACAGGAGCAGTACACCATTCGTTCAGGTGTCGCCTTTCAGGAAGGCTGGAGGGTAGGGGAACTCTCACAAGATCTTATAATCTTTTTCTGCAATGGCGGCTTTCATCTCATCAAGGTGGACAAGATCGCCGTTAAGGTGCAGCACGGCAGTTCCGGATTCATGGCTCGGCTCAGCGCTTATGACTTCCGGGAACTGTTCCAGGGTCTTTTTTACGGTGGCTTCGCAGTGAACGCACATCATTCCCTTTATCCGGAGCGTAACGGTCTTCTCTGTCGGAGGAAGTTCAACGACAAGCTTTTCTTCCGGACTGAGAGAATTTTTTGCCGGTTTGTCATGACGTGCATCGTGCGGTCTGAACAGGTTTAGACGCAGCGAGTTCATTACTACGCAGAAACTCGAAAGGCTCATAGCCGCCGCGCCGAACATCGGGTCGAGTTCCCAGCCGAAAAGTGCGATATAAGCGCCTGCCGCAAGCGGGATACCGATAACATTATAGATAAACGCCCAGAAAAGATTCTGCTTTATGTTGCGCAGTACCGTCCGACTCAGGCGTATCGCTGCGGCTGCGTCCGACAGTCCGCTCTTCATCAGCACAACATCTGCCGCGTCTATTGCAACGTCGGTCCCTGCGCCTATTGCGATACCAATATCCGCACGGGTCAGCGCCGGCGCGTCGTTTATCCCGTCGCCGACCATTGCGACCCTGCCGTATTTCTGAAGTTCGCGTACCACATTCTCTTTTCCGTCAGGCAGGACTCCCGCTATCACATCATCGACTCCTGCCTGTGCTCCGATAGCACCGGCAGTCCTCTTGTTGTCTCCGGTCAGCATTACGACACGTATTCCCATTGCTTTCAGCTGCGATACTGCATCGCGTGAATCTTCCTTTATCCTGTCTGCGGCTGCAATGATCCCGAGAAGCTTTCCGTCCTTTGAGAAGAACAGCGGAGTTTTTCCGGCTTCTGACAATTCTTCGGCTTTTTTTACTTTGTCTTCGGGGATCTCCGCTTTTGTCTGCATGAATTTCAGATTTCCGCCGTACAGTGTGCTCCCGTCAAGTTTTGCGGTAAGTCCGCTGCCCGTCAGAGCTTCAAATCCGCTGACAGGTTCCGGTTCGATGCCGTTTTCACTTGCACAGCGCATAACTGCGCCGGCAAGCGGATGCTCGCTCCTGCTTTCGAGTGATGCAGCCGCCGAAAGAAGTCCGTTGATATCGGTATCTATCGGTATTATATCAGTGACTGAGGGTGTCCCGGAGGTTATCGTACCTGTTTTGTCCAGCGCGGCGATCTGTATCTTTCCTGTTTCTTCAAGTGATACCGCGGTCTTGAATAATATCCCGTTTTTCGCTCCTACTCCGCTTCCTACCATTATAGCTACCGGAGTAGCAAGTCCCAGTGCGCACGGGCAGCTTATGACCAGTACAGACACCGCCCTTGCCAGCGCATACGGAAAACTCTGACCCACGAGCAGCCAGATCACCAGTGTTATCACCGCGATGCCTATAACTGCGGGAACAAAGATCCCCGAAACTTTATCTGCGATTTTGGATATCGGAGCCTTCGATGCAGCCGCGTCGCTGACTGTCTTTATTATCCGGGCAATTGCTGTATCTTCGCCGACATTGACGGCTTCACAGCGCACAGAACCCGTTGTGTTGATCGTAGCGGCTGAAACAGTGCTTCCCTCCGCTTTATCCACCGGTATGCTCTCACCCGTGAGCGCCGATTCATCTACCGCGCTGTGTCCTTCTATGACACGACCGTCTGCGGGAATGCTCTCACCGGGGCGCACCACAAATATATCTCCCTTTACTATCTGAGCAGCCGGGATCATAACTTCCTTTCCGTCACGCACGACGCAGGCAGTCTCGGGGCGCAGCTTCATAAGGCTTTTCAGTGCATCGGTGGTCCTGCCCTTTGAATATGCTTCGAGTGTTTTTCCGACGGTTATCAGCGTCAATATCATCGCTGCCGACTCGAACCACAGGTTCGTGTGATCGCTCATGGCGCGTGCGGTATCACCGGTCTGCACCGCCTGAGTCATATCGAACAGCATTGCCGTGCTCCATAAAAACGAAACACCGGAGCCCAGTGCGACAAGTGTGTCCATATTCGGTGAGCCGTGGGTAACTCCCTTAAAGCCGTTTATGAAGAATTTCTGATTTATCACCATAATAACAGCCGCAATAAGCATCTGCGCAAGTCCTGCGGCTGTGTGGTTTTCATCGAGCAGCGGCGGAAGAGGAGCGCCGAACATATTGTGTCCCATTGAAATATACATCAGCGGGACAAGCAGTATCAGTGATGCGATCAGCCTTTTAACGAGCTTCGGAGTCTCCGTGTCGCTGAACTCGTCCGCTGCTGCGCCGGACGCTGGTTTTGCATCACCTTTTTTTGAGGCGCCGTAACCTGCGCTTTCGACTGCTTTTATGATATCGCCTGCTGCGGCACTGCCTTCGACTCCCATAGAGTTTGTAAGCAGGTTCACTGCGCAGGAGGTGACACCCGGAACAGCCGATACTGCTTTTTCGACTTTTGCGCTGCAAGCTGCACAGCTCATTCCGGTAACATTGAATTGTTCCATTATGGGGTAACTGCCTTTCCTTTCATTTCGCGCTTTTTGCGATACATCATATCGTCGGCTTCTTTATATATCTCGGTAAAAGTCTTGCTCTTGTCCCAGCCTGAATAACCAATGGCGCAGGAATATCCCGCATCACTGACCGCGCTGTACATAGCGTTTACCATTGTTACGATATCCTCGTCACTCTTATGGAGGCACATTGCCGCAAATTCATCGCCGCCCACGCGATATACATAGCATTTCGGCAGGCATGACTTTGAGAGTGCCTTTGCAACAGCTTTCAGAGCCTTGTCACCCTCATTGTGACCCTGTGAGTCGTTCAGCTTTTTCAGGTCATTCAGGTCGATGCTCATTATGTGGGATATATCTCCCCTGCTATACTTATCTATATCGGCCATAAAGGCGACACGGTTGAATATCTCGGTCAGAGCATCGAATCGGAAGTGCTCTATATGCAGGTAAATATAGTATGATACGATATCGAGTGCGATAACGCCGATGAGTATTCCTCTCAGCGCGAAGAGGAACTCTGCGAGGAATCCGAGTATGGTCAGTCCGCCGCACATTGCGATTATCGCAGTCTCGTTCCTTCTTCCTTTCCGGCGGCAGATCTCCGCAAGCACGAACAGGAATATCATATACAGTGCCGACAATATATGAGGCTCAAACGCGAGGGGTCCTCTGCCGATGGTACCGTCTGAATTGTAGTAGAAGAATATGTTTGTGAACAGACATGGCATCAGCACTATTATGTTTATTAAGGCAGGAAGATATGTATAGAGCGTTATTTTCTTGTTTTCAGTAAGCCTGTCCGCAGCGATAGCCAGCAGACTTGCCATAAGCAGTATTCTCAGATCGTATCCGATCATAGCCACACACCTATGGAAAACGTCGAAGGCCCCTGTGACTGTCATCGCATCAAATGCGTAATAATCGTAGTTATCGACTATTATAAGCGCAAGCAGCAGTATTACCGACGGCATGAACTTTTTGGAGAGTTCTTTTTCGTATGTATAGTTTATCCTCAGAAAGAAAAATAAGATTATAATTATCAGAACGGGGATACAGTTAAGCTGTACGAGGCTCTGAAGAAATTCATTTTTAATCAACCGGTATGCCTCCTTTGGAATACGGATAATTCATTTTATGAGCTTCTGCACCATTATATCATATATCTGTGATTTTTGCAAGTAATATCCGAGCTAAAGGGAATACCGCGCAAAGAGCGGTTTAAAGCAAATGCCTTATAAAGACGGCGGAGCGTGGAGCGCCGATAACCCCGGCATTACAACACGATGTCTAAAATTTTAGCCATAATAAACAAAATGTATAAAAACTATCAATACTATTTCAGTAATTCCCTCTTGACAATTTGTAATTATGTTGGTATAATAATTATATCAACAAACATATATGTGTGCGTTCAGTAAGTTTGATTTGTTTACTTACAAATACAAAGGCTTGGGTACAAACCTTCGCCGTATATGAAAGGATGATAGTCATGGGAAAATTTGTTATTAATCAGACTAAGACCGGATACACTTTCGGACTTAAAGCAGCAAACGGAGAGACTATTGCAACGGGCGGTGAGGTATATTCAAGCCTTGATTCCGTAAAGAACGGTATTAAGAGCGTCGAGACCAATGCACCGGCAGCAGCCGTTGAAGATCAGACTATTGAAGGATATCACACAGAAAAGAACCCGAAGTTCGAGATCTACAGTGATAAGTCCGGAGAATTCAGATTCCGTCTGAAAGCAAAAAATGGTCAGATAATCGCAGTAAGCGAGGGATATACTTCTAAGGCGAACTGCAAGAACGGCATCGAAAGTGTAAAAAAGAACTCAGTAAATTCTCCGGTTATAGAACCTGAAACAAAATAAAATTGCACAGAAAATATGCGGGGTATCGGTGATGCCCCGCATGTTTTATTTATATCGGTCAATATATCGGTCAATTATTCTTTCTTGCCGCCGAAGAGTCCGCCGATCTTTCCGAGGATACCGGAAGCATTGTCAGCAGTGAGCTTTGCCTTTACGCCCTCAACAACTCCGTTGATAACGTCATCGGGAAGATCTACCCCGATTATACCCTCAACTGCCTGAACAGGGTTCGACTGAAACTTGTTCAGAAGATCCGGGTCGCTCTGCACCTTTCCTACTACTTCGTCGATCTTTGCTTTGATGTCCATGATGATTTTCTCCTTATGAATATAATTGCCGGTTTTGCCGTCATACATATTATATCACATTTGCGCTGTCAAATCAAGTAAAACCGTAAATTTTTGATACTGTTTATCTGTAATAAGTTACCGCGAGATCCTTCATAAACGCGGCATTCTTGTCTGTAAAGTGTTTTTTCTGAGCGCGCCACTTCCAGTTTCCGCCGATAGTCGAGGGGATATTCATTCTTGCGGAATCGTCAAGTCCGATTATGTCCTGCATCGGGACTATCGCAAGTCCTGCGGCGCTTTTGTAAAGCTCTCTTATCATTGTCCGGTTTATCTTTTCAAACGGGCGCGGTTTCAGGTAATGCCTGCACATCGCACGGCTTTCCTTATCGGCTGACTTATACCAGCCGAGTGCTGTTGAGTTGTCATGGGTTCCGGTATAGCAGACGCTGTTACGGGGATAGCGGTGGGGGAGATGATCGTTGTCCTCATAATTGGGATTGAATCCGAACTGGAGCACTCTCATTCCGGGGAACCCCGAATTTTTCAGCAGTTCTTTTACACTGTCGAAAATATCGCCGAGGTCTTCTGCGATAATAGGAGCCTGTCCGATTTTATCTTTTACGGTATTCCACAGGTCCATACCCGGGCCGATCTCCCATTTTCCGTTCACGGCGGTCTTTTCGCCGGCGGGAATTGCCCAATAAGTGTCGAAAGCACGGAAATGATCTATTCTGACGATATCGTAAAGGCTCATAGCTTTTTCGATACGCTTTATCCACCATGAATACCCGTCTTTTTTCATTGCGTCCCAGTTGTAGAGCGGATTTCCCCACAGCTGACCGGTTGCGGAGAAATAATCAGGCGGCACACCTGCGACCCGTTTCGGGCGGCAGTCGGGATCCATTTCAAAAAGTCCGGTGTTTGCCCAGATATCCGAACTGTCCGGCGACACATATATAGGGATATCGCCTATTATTTTTATCCCGCTCTTGTTAGCATAAGCCTTGAGGCGTTCCCACTGAGTATAGAAGATATACTGGACGAATTTCCAGAAGCCGGTCTGTTTTTTCAGACGTTCGGCGGCAGTTTTCAGAGCATCGGGCTTACGGAGCCGCAGGTCGTCGTTCCAATCCGACCATGAAACGAGATCATTTTCTTCTTTTATTGACATAAACAGGGCGTAATCGTCCAGCCAGAACGCCTCGTTCTTCTCAAATGAAAGGTAACCGGTATCTTCTTCGAAATGCGAATAAGCGCTTTTGAGCAATTCCATTTTAGTCCGTGTGACCTTTTCAAAATCCACGAATGACGGATCTGCGCCGTAATCGGCGTCATCGCACATATCTTTGGTTATCATACCTGCCCGCACAAGTTCATCGAGGTCGATGAGCAGGGGATTTCCGGCGAAAGTTGAGAAGGACTGGTAGGGCGAGTCGGCGTAACCTGTTGGTCCGACGGGAAGGACCTGCCAGTATTTCTGTCCGGCTTTTACGAGCCAGTCAACGAATTTTTCAGCCTCTTCGCCGAACGTACCTATACCGTAGGTCGAGGGGAGGCTTGTGATGTGCATAAGAACACCGCAGCTGCGCATAAATTATTCCCTTACTTTCTGTATCTGTTGCCTTATCTTTTGTATTATTTGTTGTCCTGTCTTGTTGTCTTGTATTGTCTTGTATTGTCTTGTTGTATTTTTCGCAATTATATATCTGAATTATACCATTTTTTGATATAATTGTAAAGCATTTTTTTAGGCTATGCTGTACAAGCAGACGCACAGCGCTTATTTGCAGATCATTTTGTCATCTTGCACATAAATTCTCCACGCTCTTTGTACGAAATGACCTACGGTACGGGGCGCACAGAATGTGGGGGATAAACAGCGACTCAGGGGTCTGGCTGCCATCTTATCTGAAGTGATCCGGGAACAGCCTTCCGGATCTGATACTTACAATTAAAAGCAGCAGATGCGATCGGATCCCGGCAGACTCCCGAAGAGCTCTGAGGAGAGCTCCAATCTGTACTGTTCATAATCACCGCACTCTGCGGAGCTTCTCCGAAAGCTCTGAGGGAGCGGTGTTTTTGCTTACTTTTGCCACTGCTGGCAAAAGTAAGTCGCCAACGCCGGCAGTGACTTTCAAAAGAAAACCTGTACTATCCGCGGGCGAAAAAGAACGTGACGCAGCGCGGCTGCTGTCCGGCAGCGCCTTGAAAAAGCCAGACGGATGAAAACAATGTTGTTGCAATTACATAGCTTTTGTGGTATAATAAGGGCTATAGGCGATAACTAAAAAAGAGGTTTAGCCTATAAATTGAAAGGAAGTCTGAAATGGGAGCTTTCACAATATATTATCTGATCTGTTTTATCGCATCAGCGGTATGCACGCTGATATTTACATGGAAATGCACACAGCAGACCGATACTCACTATACCATAATGTTCACGCTTGTGCCTATTTCGGAAATGGGCTATGTCATGATGTCCTTGTCCCATAACCTTGAAGAGGCTTATCTTGCGGCAAAAATAATCTACATAGGCGGCTGTTTCCTGCAGCTGACGGTCACGATGTCGATATTCAACCTGTACGGCGTGAAGCTGAGAAAGATGCTGGTCACCGCAATGTTTGCGATAAGCCTGCTGATGTACAGTACTGTGCTTACTATAGGCACCTCCGACCTATTCTATAAGAGCGCTGAATTTCTCTCGACCCCGGACGGCTCAATGATCGTAAATAAGCAGTACGGCATAATGCACACGCTATACTATGTAATGGTCGCACTGTTCACACTGCCCGGCATCATACTGATGATAATAAACAAAACCAATAAGCGAAATATCCCCGTAAAGACGATAATGCTGTTCATTACGCTTGAGGCACTGACAGTAAGCTCTTTCTTCCTGGGTAAAGTTGCCCCCAGAGGTATTGAATTTGTACCGGCGGTATATGTTGCCGCTCAGATAGTATATCTGATGATAATGACAAGAACGGGGCTGTACGATGTTTCAAGAAGTGCAGCCGAAAATATGATACGCAAGGGTGAAAACGGATTCATCTGCTTTGACGGCAGCAAGAACTACCTCGGCAGCAACGAGACTGCCAAGAATTATTTCCCCGAGCTTGAGACCATTCTTATCGACAGCGTTCTCGAAAGCAGAGAAGGAACGATATTCAGCAGTCTCAGTGAATGGATAGATGTGCTCGAAAAGAAGGGAAGATCGAGAAAGTACAGCTTTGAATACAACGACAGGCATTATAAGGTAAACGCAGATATAATCAAGTCCGGAAATCATATAAAGGGCTATCAGTTCACATTCGATGATGAGACAACAGAGCATGAGTATATGCAGCTCATAGTGAACTATAACACCGAGCTTAACCGCGAGGTCGAGGAAAAGACCATGCATATCCGCGATATGCAGGATAAAATGATCCTTAGCTTTGCGGATATGGTGGAAAACAGGGATTCATCTACCGGCGGTCATATCAAGCGTACAAGTGAGGTAATACGCATACTTGTCGCACAGATGAAGGAAAACGGCGCACACCTCAGTGACAGCTTCTGCGCCTGTCTTATCAAAGCAGCACCTATGCATGATCTTGGAAAGATAGCCGTTGATGACGCTATACTGCGCAAGCCCGGAAGATTCACGCCGGAAGAATTTGAAGTAATGAAGACTCACGCCGCAAAAGGTGCGGAAATTGTACGAAAGTCGCTTGAAGGCTACGATGATGAGGAATTCAAACGTGTCGCTGAGAATGTTGCTCACTATCACCATGAACGCTGGGACGGTTCAGGCTACCCATGCGGACTGAAAGGAACAGAAATTCCCCTCGAAGCTCGGATAATGGCTATTGCTGACGTATATGACGCACTTGTCAGCAAGCGCTGCTACAAAGAAAGTATGTCATTCGATCAGGCTTATGATATAATAATGGACGGAATGGGAAAGCATTTTGACAAAAAGCTCGAAAAATATTTTTCAGGCTGCCGAAGCAAGCTTGAAGAATACTACAGCGCTCTCTGATGTACAGAGAAGTAATAAATCAGTAATATCAGTTATTTTTAAGGCATAGTTATCAGTGAGTACGGTCGGACAGCCGTGATTTGTGATCGTGAGATGCTGTGTAAAGGCAATAACGCGCAAAGATCTTGCGGTATTGCCTGAATACTCCGGCGTGTGTGTCGTATTACTATTGTGATCGGTGATAAGGCAATGATAAGACTGCTTGCGAAATTATTCATAAAGAACTGCGACAATTATGAGGATAATGGTGTAAGAACGAAATACGGGGTGCTGACAGGCATAGTCGGCATTGCCCTTAATTTTCTGCTGTTCGGCGGAAAGCTTATTGCCGGCATCATAACGTCATCGGTATCAATATCGGCTGATGCGTTCAACAACCTTTCCGACGCAGGCAGTGCTGTCATATCCATAGCAGGATACAAGATAGCGGCAATGCCGGCGGACAGGGAGCACCCTTTCGGACACGGACGCGCCGAATACGCAGCAGGACTGATAGTTGCCACAGCAATAGTATTTATGGCTTTTGAGATCGGAAAAGAGTCTGTTCAGAAGATCATAACACCTGAAGAACCCACATTCAGCGTTATCTCGATAGTGATACTTTCGGTGTCGATACTTGTAAAGCTGTATATTTTTGCATATAATCACAGGTACGGAAGGCTGCTGGATTCGGCACCTATGAAAGCGGTGGCGGTGGACAGCCTTTCCGACTGCATCTCTACCGGATCTGCGATCGCCGCCCTTGTGGTATTCATGATTTGGAATGTGAATATCGACGGATATATCGGTCTGTTTATTTCACTGATAATACTCAGATCCGGTGTGAACGCGGCGAGGGAAAGCCTCAGACCCCTTCTCGGTGAAAAGGCTGATGACAAACTTGCGGCGGATATAAAGGAAGAACTGAAAAAATATGATAATATTCTGGGGATACACGACCTTGCCGTTCACAACTACGGTGTAAACAAGAACCTCATCACCCTTCACGCGGAGGTCCCGGCAGAACTCAGCTTCATTGAGGCGCACGATCTTGTAGATGCGATAGAACATGATCTCGGCAGCAGATATTCGGCTGTGGTGACTATACACATGGATCCCGTTCAGATGGACAACGAAGAAACTCTCGGGTATAAGGAACTTATCGGCTCGATCCTCGGCACAATAAATCCCGAAGCGCAGATACATGATTTCAGGATCATTGAACACTCCGGAAAACGCAAGATATCTTTCGATGTCGAAGTCCCGTTCGGTACAGAAACCCCCGATGATGAGATCAGGCAAAGATTGGCGGACGGAATAGCGAAATTCGACAGTACCGCCGAAACTGTAGTGTGCATTGATAAGAAGATATATTGATATGACAAAACGCACAGAGCACTTCCAGACTGTCAAAGAAGTCGCTTACGCTTGAGAATTTGCCCTGCGCTGGCAGCGCTGGGGCTCCGTCCCCGTCCCCGGCAGGGCTCTGCCCTGCACCTGCTGGGGCTCTGCCCCCGTCCCCGGCAGGGCTCTGCCCTGCACCTGCTGGGGCTCCGCCCCCGTCCCCGGCAGGGCTTTGCCCTGCACCCGCTGGGGCTCCGCCCCCGTCCCCGGCAGGGCTTTGCCCTGCACCCGCTG
>CAMOKN010000131.1 GCA_946617595.1 uncultured Clostridia bacterium | reverse complement strand
TACGTGAATTGCGCCGTCAGACTTTTCGTCAGATTGTACAGAAATGACGCAGGCTTGCTGGCGCAAGTCAAGGAATTTCTGTGCAAGATGACGGAAAAGATGCAAGCAAGTCACGTGCAAAGGCATTAGCCGTGCTTTGTGCGGTATTGCCTATAAATTATTGTCGGTATCAGAGACTGAAACAGCTTGATGTTTAAACGCACAAACTTTTCGGGTTTTATTGCGAAGCCCCGATTTCAGGCGCATCGACCTCTCACAGCTCTCGGGCGCAGCGTCCCGATCTCAGACGATCTCTGCGGCAAATGACGGAGGATAAAGACATGGAAAACAGCATTTACAGAATACACATGGGAGCGGCGCAGTGCGCGGTTGATCTCGGTGACGGAAGCGAGAGAGGAGAATATGTGGATCAGGACTACATACTCAACCGCCTCGGAAGACCTCACAGAGCTATAAACCTGATGTACTGCTACTATCCGCTGGACAAAGAATGGCCCCAGCGCATAAGCGAAGCCTGCAAGGAAAAGGAAGTCTCCTTTGCGTGGGACTACCCTTATGACGACTATTTCACCTATAAGGGCGGGCTGAACGGCGATCTTTCGGACGAACCGTTCAGGTATATGCGTGAGATCCGCGCTCACGGTCAGGACGTTATTCTTACTCTTACGATCGACCCGAATGTTCCCGATGAGCACCTTGTTGCCATAGCAAAGGATCTTTCCACATTCGGAAGAATGCAGATCCGCATAAATCACGAATGCACCGGCGACTGGTTCTCATTCACAAAGAGAGCGACTTATCAGCAGATCGCGGATTTTTACATAAAGTTCCGCAGCATTATAAAGGAATACGCCCCGAATGTCTCGACGATACTCTGCGCCGGCGGCGTTGAGAGAGCCGATGTCAACAAGATCGACAAGGAGGAAGAATTTGCCGATGCTGTACGTGCAACGGATATCTGGTCGATCGACAAGTATATGTCGCTTCACTGGGGCTGGCCTTATGATATAGCCGAGAGAGGCGGAACTTCACACAGCCGCTCGTCTGTCAGGGAGATCTATGATATGGCAAAGCGCAGCTATGCGAGATTCATCGAGCTGTGCGGAGGACAGAAAAAGCCGATGGTGCTCAGCGAGCTGAACTCGGACGGAGATGTTACCGGCGCTTATGAGCAGGCGGAGATGATGAAGATATTCTGCGATATGCTGAAGAACGATACGGACAGGTGGCTGTCGGGATTCACATTCTACCAGTTCCGTGACCGCGGAAGGCTCGGACTGGAGATCGAGGACCCGAACAACTGTAATGTCGGCATCGAGCAGCCTGTGATGAGGACTTACAAAGAGATAATTCACGATGATTTCTTCAGACCGGAGATGACCTGCGGTGAATCCGCACAGCTTCCCGTAAAGCTCCGCTGGGGCGGCTCGGAGGACGCGGAGGGACTTGCGATAAAGCTCAGATTCGAGAAGGACCCTGTATTCTGTGAAGTAACTTTTGAGGAAGATCTCAACCTCATGCTTGAGATAAACGGACGCTGGTTCTATAAGTCTCCGAAGGCAAAAACCATTGACCTTATGAGCGCATTCTACGATAACAGACTTTCCGGAGCTGCCGATCTCACTCTGAAAATATTTGCTCCTCCCGCATCGGGCGAAAATTCTCCCGAAGACGGCGAGGACTGGAGGATCAATTCTTATACTACCATTACAAAACTGCCTTCTGTCCGCATAAGATATGAAGCGACAGAGCCCTCAAAGGACAGATGAAAGCACACCGGCAACTGCGTATATGAAAGGAAACGCGATATGAAGATATCAACCATAAGAAAGGCTGCGGCAATATTGTTCGGAGCAATGATGACAGCATCTGCGGCGTGCGGTTCACCGTCGTCAGGCAGCAATGATCCCGGCACATCTGACAGCACTCAGGCATCGGCGGCTTCAGACAGCACAACGGCGGCTTCTGATAATGTTTCAGTACAGACGGAAGATAAGAACGAGCTGACCGCCCTTGAGGTCACAAGGCTCATGGGAAACGGTATAAACCTCGGCAACACAATGGAGGCGTACAATCACAGCGCGTACCTTAACGGTGTGGATCCCACAAGCTCGGAAAATGTGTGGGGAATGCCCCGTACCACTCAGGAAATGATCGACGGCATGAAAGCTTCCGGATTCGATACGCTGAGAGTCCCCGTTGCGTGGACGAACGGAATGAACTATGAGAGCGGGGACTATACGATCGACGAGCGGCTGCTTGCGCGTGTGGAGGAGATCGTGAATTATGCCCTTAATGCCGGTATGTATGTCATAGTGAACGATCACTGGGACGGCGGCTGGTGGGCAATGTTCGGATCCGAGACCGAAGAGACACGTAATGCCGCGATGGAAATGTACACGTCGATGTGGACACAGGTCGCCGAAAGATTCAAGGATTATCCGTACAAGCTGGTGCTTGAATCCGCAAATGAGGAGCTCGGCGACAGCCTCAACAGCAAGGAGCTGTGGAAGGATTCCGGAGCCCTGCTCGGAAACGAGATATATGATAAGATATACGAGATAAACAGCAAATTCGTAGAGATCGTGCGAGGTACCGGAAGCAGAAATGCGGACAGATTCCTGCTGATAGCAGGCTATAACACCGATATCGAACACACTGTCGATGACAGATACAGAATGCCGGAGGATACCGTTCAGAACAAGCTTATCCTGTCCGTGCATTATTACGGGCCGTGGGATTACTGCGGCACAAAGGCGGTAAATCAGTGGGGCTCGCCTTTGCAGTATAAAGAGCAGAACGAGATGCTCGCAAAGCTCACGAAGTTCACCGATCAGGGATATGGAATAATTATCGGGGAATACGGTGTTCTTACCGACGGAAGGGCAACCCCTAAACCCGATACCGATATATATTTCACGAATTTCCTCAACAACTGCGACCTCTACAACTACTGTCCGCTTCTGTGGGACTGCAACGGTCTTTACCGCAGAAAAGAGGGCAGGATCGCTGACGAGACTATTGCAAAGCTGTTCCTTGACCGCAGTTTCTCGGCTCAGTCATCGCTGACTGATGAGCAGATAAAAGAAAACGCGAAGAAGGGAATGGAAGAAGCTCTTGAAGCCGCAAACGCACGCATGACAGATGAAGGCGATCTGCCTGCGACAGACGATACCGCCGTTGCGTGGATAATGTATCAGAGCGGCGATTATGCTGTATCTTACAGTGTCGGAGATACATACGATCCTACCAACAAGACTGTCGGATTAAAGGCATCAAATGCGCTGATAACCGGTGACGGAGAATATACCGTATCACTTGATATGACGGATATAGGCGGCGGAAAGGGAGTCGCATTCTCCGCTCTCGGCATCTATAACGGAGAGACGCTGTTCCCCGATCATGTAATTACCATAAAGAGTTTCAAGGTGAACGGCGAGGAGATCACCCTTGACGGAAAAGGCTACACAAGCACCGATAACGGTAAATGCACAAGAATGAACCTCTTTAATCAGTGGGTCGCAAAGGCTCCGGACGATGCACGCATAACAGACGGCACGCCTGACGAAGCCTCCGCTCAGATATGGAAGGCAGGCAAGAACGAGAAGATAAAGACAGTTGAGATAACCTTCACTTTCATGCCTCAGTAAATTAGTCAATACCGCACTCTCTGTGTGCGGTATTGTCATACCAAAGGGAGTTTACAAAATGGATATTTCACTTATTGCAGAACAAGGCTCACCCAGGAGCTTCATGACATATCACGAGGATCCGATGAAGCTGCATATCGGCACGCTCCCCGATCACTGCTATTTTATTCCATTCGGGAAGGAGCAGGACGCGTTTTATGAGCGTACAGATTCCCGTTTCTTTGAACTGCTGAACGGCGAGTGGGATTTCGCGTATTACGACAGCATCGTTGATATGCCGGACGACTTCATCAACGCAGATTTTTCTGCAAAGCAGACCGTTCCGTCAAACTGGCAGCTCCACGGATATGACAAGGCGCAATATACGAACGTGTGCTATCCGATACCATACGACCCGCCCTATGTGCCGGACGATATACCGGTGGGAGTTTACCGCAGAAGCTATACTTACAAGCCCGACGGACTGCGGAAGATACTCTGTTTCGAGGGCGTTGACAGCTGTTTCTGTCTGTACATAAACGGCAGATTCGCAGGCTACTCGCAGGTATCTCATCACACCTCTGAATTTGACATCACCGATATGCTGAACGAGGGCGAAAACATTATTGCTGCAGCAGTTCTCAAATGGTGCGACGGTACATACCTCGAAGATCAGGACAAATTCAGGCTTTCCGGCATTTTCCGCGACGTGTATGTTCTCTCCCGTCCGGAAAGGCGCATCGAGAATTACCGCATAACCGCCGAGCCGGACAGCACGATGAAATTCGGCATATTCCGTATTTCTGTGCATGGCGCTGATGCGAAAGTGCGCCTGTACGACGGCGATAAGCTGATATTCGAGGGGGCTGTGCCGGACGGCGGAACGTTTGAACGCACAGTCGGTGATGTAAAGCTGTGGTCTGCTGAAAGCCCTTACCTCTACCGCCTTGAGATCGTGACGGACAGTGAGATGATCGGTGAAAAGATCGGTTTCCGCAAGGTTTGCATTGAGGACGGGGTCCTTAAACTCAACGGACAGCATATCAAGATATTCGGTGTGAACCGCCACGACAGCTACCCGGATACCGGTTATTACGCGGACAGAGCGAAAATGCGACGCGACCTCATGCTTATGAAACTGCACAATATCAATGCGGTGCGCACCTCCCATTATCCGAATGCGCCGGAATTCTATGCCATGTGTGACGAACTCGGTCTGTACGTCATAGACGAAGCGGATATCGAATCTCACGGCTGTGTGAATGTCTATAATGATCTTCACTGGCGCGACAAGGACGGATATAACGGCATTGCGCTGATCGCAAAAGACCCGCAGTTCAGAGAAGCGATACTTGACCGTGAGCGGCTTCTCGTCACCCGTGACATCAACCGCCCCTGCGTTATTTTCTGGTCGCTTGGCAATGAGAGCGGCTACGGCGAGAACTTCCGGGAAGCGGCGAAGCTGATAAAATCCCTTGACAGCACCCGCCCCGTGCATTACGAAAGCACCCATAAGCTCGATGACACATCGGACGATGTGCTTGATGTAGTTTCAGAGATGTACACTTCTCCCGCGGATATCGAAAAATTCCTTGCAAAAGAGGACGAAAAGCGCCCGTTCATTCTCTGTGAATACTGCCACGCAATGGGTAACGGTCCCGGCGACCTTGAGGACTACCACAACCTTTTCATGACCAGCGACAGGCTTTGCGGCGGACTTGTGTGGGAGTGGGCTGACCATGCCGTGATACTCGGATATACCGATGACGGCAAGCCTGAATACGGCTACGGCGGTGACAGCGGTGAGCGCCACAATGACGGCAATTTCTGCATGGACGCGCTCTGCTATCCGGACAGAACTCCACACACCGGACTGCTCGAAGTGAAGCAGGCATACCGTCCTGTGAGAGTGACTGCCGGTAAGACTGCCGGAACTTTCGTGATAAACAGCCTGCTCCGGTTCATAGACGCAGGAGATTATCTTGACTGCAAGTGGGAGATTACCTGTGACGGCAGAAAAGCTGCCGAGGGCAGTTTCACATTCTCCGTACCGCCTGTGGGAAGCGCGGAGATCACTGTTCCGGAAGCCACTTCTGCATTTGAAAATGACGCATATATCCGCTTCATTTTCACAGCGAAGAACGGCTACGGCGTATTCCCGGACGGCGCGGAAGTCTGCTTCGATCAGCTGAAAATATATACTGCGGAAAAGTCGGTACAGCCTGTATCGGAAACGGTTCCGGCTTTTAACGAAACTCCGCTTGAATACCGCATAAAAGCCGGTAGGACAGAGTATTTGTTCAACCGCCGTACCGCGCAGTTTGAAGGAATTATCGTGAACGGTGCAAACATTCTCGCAAAGCCGATGCAGTACAACTTTTTCCGCGCACCTGTGGATAATGACACAATGAAAGGCGACTGGTACTCGGCACATCTCAACGACTGCATTGTAAAGGTATATGAGACAAGTATCGCGGAGGAAGAAAACTGCGCCGTTATCCGCGTGAAGCAGTCCTTCGGCTGGAGCATACATCAGCCTTTCGCAAGAATGACCGCCGAATACCGCATTGACGGAAACGGTGCGCTGGATATCTCATGCAATGCCGAGACATCGAACAAGGTGGAGTTCCTGCCACGTTTCGGACTGAGGCTGTTTATGCCGAAAAACTTCTCCGGCGTTGAATATTACGGCTACGGACCTTATGAAAGCTACATCGACAAGCACCTTGCGTCATACATCGGCAATTTCCGTGCGGAAATCGCGGATATGCACGAAGACTACATCAGACCGCAGGAGAACGGTTCACACTGGGGCTGCACAAGAATGACGGTGCTCGGCGACAAGACTGCACTTTCGTTCACAAATCCGGACGGCTTCTCTTTCAGTGCGTCAGAATACACGCAGGAAGAGCTTGCGAACAAGAGCCACAACTTCGAGCTTGAAAAGTCGGAATACAATGTGATATGCGCAGATTTTGCAATGGCGGGAGTCGGTTCTCACGCCTGCGGACCGGAGCTTGATGAAAAATACCGAATAAAGCTGCCGGAGATATCCGGAAAGATGCGAATAGAGCCAAAGGAGAACGTATGAAAAAACTGCTGAAAATAATGCTTCTCACGTTTGCGCTGGTAATGACAGGTGCCTGCTCCGGCGGAACACCTGCGCCGGCATCTTCTGAAACGACGACCGGGACTTCCGGCACTGATGCAGTGACCGTGACATTGCCGGAAACAAATGGATTTTCCACAGCCACCGAAACCGCGATGAAAATGGGTATCGGCTGGAATCTTGGCAACACGATGGAAGCTTATGAGGCTTCGGGGTGTGAGAAGATCACATTCGAGTGGATACCTGTCGTCGGAGAAAACAAGCCTTCGGACTATGAAACGTGCTGGGGTGCGCCTGTTACAACACAGGAGATGATCGACGGCGCGAAGGCTGCCGGATTCAATACTATTCGCATACCCGTATTCTGGGGGAACATGATGCTGAATGACGGCACATGGACGATAAATCCCGAATACATCGGCAGGGTGAAGGAGATCGTCGATTACTGCATGAATGACGGGCTTTACGCGGTGGTAAATATCCACCACTTTGACGAGTTCATCATCAGAAGGAATGATCTTGAAAACTGCGAGAAGATATTTGATACTCTGTGGACACAGATAGCGGAGTATTTCAGAGACTACCCGGAAACTCTGGTGTTCGAGGGCTTTAATGAATATCTGGGTGGCGATCAGTTCAATGACAGGGGCGAGCTTAAACCGCAGTCCAAAGCCGATGCTTACCTCTCGACCAATACACTCAATCAGACTTTTGTGAATGCAGTCAGAGCGACCGGAGGAAATAACGCCGAGCGTGTGCTGATAATTTCGGGTTACTGGACGAACATAGACAATACCACATCGGACAAGTTTGTGATACCGACAGATACGGTTAAGGACAGACTCATGGTTTCGGTGCATTATGTGGATAACTCTATGTACTGGTCTAACAAAATAGGATCGCAGGAATGGCTCGATTATACCGACAGCCAGATCTCACTGCTGGACAAGGCGTTCACATCAAAGGGGATACCGGTATTTCTCGGAGAGACTACATCGAGATATCCGAGAGGTAATTACGCACACGATGCAATATATAAGGATTCTTCCGAGTGTCTGAAGATCATAATCGCAAAGCTTACGGATCACAACTTTGTTCCGGTCCTCTGGGACACCAGCGGCAATTTCTTTTCCCGTGAAACCTGTAAAATAAAGAACAGCGATGATGCACTGGTTATTCTGGCGGCGGCAGAGGGTCGTCAAAACAGATTGAGAAGCTACTATGAGGCACGGAGTGTGTACGGAACCGAGACTGCCTGAGGCGGGCTCTGCCCTGCACCCGCTGGGGCTCCGCCCCCGTCCCCGGCGGGCTCTGCCCTGCACCCGCTGTGGCTCTGCCCCCGTCCCCGGCAGGGCGCTGCCCTGCACCTGCTGGGGCGCCGCCCCCGTCCCCGGCAGGGCGCTGCCCTGCACCCGCTGGGGCGCCGCCCCCGTCCCCGCTCCTTTCGGAACGCCGAAAGGAGCAAAGGCGAATCCCGTTAAAACGGAACTTGAAAAGATTCTTCATATAATGAAAGCACAGAGATTATCAATTACTCTGTGCTT